>PNJC01000054.1 GCA_002878215.1 Hydrogenobaculum sp.
AACTAAGGGAGCTTGGTGTGTTTGTGGAAAGTGTAGCTGCCACCGCCAATATAGCAGCGCTAGGACTAATAGTCATACCTCTTATACTTCTTATCGTACCTTACTTCCAAATGGCTTTTGAGCTTATAAACAAAGTTTCTTCTTTTCTCATTAACACCGGCGGTTAACTGTCGTAGACTTGTAAACCGTGGCATACTTGTAAGTTGTGAAAAATTGTAGTGCATATATTCAGATTTATGATATATTTTATTTATATGGGGTTTTGTAAAAAGCCTAAAAAAGTTATAAAGATGAGGACTGTTGTAAATTTGGGAGCGCTCTTATCTGGAATAAGTATGCTGGTTTTTCTAAGCAAAAATGCTTATCCTGTAGTATACGTAGTGCCTCCTGATATAGACATGTATATGCATCAAACAAACGATGTTTACAAAACTCTTATAGAAAATTTATGCGGTGCTGGTAACAACGGTCAAGGTATTATAAAAGATTGTTTTAAATCTCTTACCGCTTATACAAACTCAGCCGCCTCTTATAGCTTTACACCGCTGGCAAATCCAAACATAAACAATCTATCCACTACCATAGGAAATGCCAACATAATATCTTCCACTGTAGCTTTTTCATCTGTCACAAACTCTGCTATGGGTTCTAGTACTTATTGTTTTCCTATAGGAAATTCTTCTACATGTTTTAGCATAGAAGATTACACTACGATGCAATATCAAGCCGTATTGCTATCGGCTAGCTATGCTAATGGACAATTTGTGAGTGGATCGTCTGGTACTGTTTTTATGCCATCTTGCACATATCATACATCTTCCGCTACTCTTAACGCTGAATTTATAGCATTTGCACCTACTTCATGCTCTTACGATTTTTTAAATCCAGGGTCTCCAAACAATGTGGTAGCTAGCAAAGTCGCTTGTCCGTCGGGCGATAGTGCAAGTACTTGTTATACAATAAGCGCATCTTGTTTTTTCGGTTCAAATACAAATTCTAGCACCGTAAGCGGTCTTTACTATACCAATCTACCGGTACTAAGCTTTTGTCCTACTTGGAGTGAATCCTAATGTGGTTTATAATAGAAATTCTTTTAGCTTTATCTATCTTGTCCACTGTATTATCTGGTATTTATTATCTTATACCTGCTTTTAATAGAAGTACCGATGTAGCAAAATCTCAAATAAAAAGTATAAATCTAAAAAACGCTCTTTTAAACGTATATATGGATATAGCCCAAGCAGAACAAAATTGCGGTGGATATTCAGAATGTCCAGCTACACCCCTACCTTGTAATATTTCTTATACAAACGGTGGATTAAGTTTTAGTTATGTGGTAAGTTCAAATTTAAACATTACAAATGCCGTCCAAAGTGCATTTAACCAAGCTGGGTGTTCTGTAAGTATATACAGCACAACAATATCTATATTCTGCCCAAGTATTACGGCTTCTAATATAGACTTTTGCTCAAATCCAAATTATGAATCTTATACGTTTGTAAACCCCTCACCACCATCAATACCAAGCATCACGTTTTATACAATACTACAACCGGAAAATCCAGCAAGTCCATTATCAGCTCCTTACGTGGTAGATTATACACCTGCATATCAATATTATCAAAACGCATCTTTTTCCAAGTTTGAACAGATAGCATCTTCTATGAAAAATTATGTACTAGAAAGAAGAACATCGGAAATAGCAAACTCTTGTACATGGAACGGTTCTAATTGGACAGGCGGCATGGAATCGAGCTACGATTTTTACGTACCATGGATATTACAAGCATGCTCTAGTTCTCCTAATCTTCTATGCCAAAGTGCTCCAAACCCAAACGTTTGCTCTAATTCTTGCACAAACATAAGCTTATCCCAAAACTGTAGTATAAATACGCTTCTTCAAAACGTTGGTCTTGTAAGTAGCACATCTCCTAATTTTTACTATGTGGATGGCTTTGGAAACTCCCTTACAATAATACCTTATGCAAATTTACAAGGAACACTACCCGATATACATCCGTCTTTTTCTTATATGAATGAGTGCCAAAGCGGTACAAACTGCCCTCCATTTGCTGGAGTTATAACATTAAGCAACACCAATGTCAGTTGTGTACAAACAGGCGCACCCTATTGTTATCTTCAGTTTACGTATCCGTAAAAGAGGTTTTTATGCTTTTTATAACCGTAGCGTTTCTCATAATAGCTATAATAAGTTATATCTTATATATGGTCGCAAGTACGGTGCCACTTTACCATGCTGTAAATGTAGTACCCAAACCAAACATATCAACTTACCATATAATCTCAAATCTACCAAATAAAACACTAAGCAATACAAGCACTACAAACGCTATCCAAAATATTGTAAGCTTTTATAAAGATTCTTACGAGCAAGCTTTTATAAATGCCTGCGAAAACACAAGATGGCTTAGCATAAAAAACAACTGTTCAAACCCAAACGATTTCAATCAAGCTTGGAGTTTTTTGCCGTCTTTAACCGGAAGCACAAATACCATTACGGGTTCAAATATCCTTTTTTCTTGCAACACAAAAAGCGCTTTTGGAGAGTATGTACTTTATAGTTCTATATCAGGCTTGCAATCAAATACATGCGTACAATGTTATTACAACCTCTCTTCCAATACCTCTATCCCATATTCAATGCCGCTTCCTTATAAAATCAATTCTCCTTACGGCACAAACACTACCCACTCTCTAACAAGTATGGGAGACCCTTGCGCCGTTGGTAGTTTTATAAGTTGTACATACGTGTGTGGTTAAATCGTAACAGACTTTTAGATATCTATCAAAGAAGGTTTTAATAAGCAATTGTTTAAATCAAACTTCTTGCAAGGTTACTATGTCATATGTTATACTAAAAGCATGAAAACGTTAGATATAAAGGATATTCCGTCAAAACTTGTGGATATATTTGAAAAGGGTAAAGAGCTTGGTGCCACTGACTTTCAGCTTATAGCAAACTATATCCCAAGATATGGAATTGCCAAAAAGTATGCTATTATACCAGGCATGCATAGACTAACTATAGACGATGTAATAGAAATTATAGAGCTAACGTCCGAAGAGAAAAATTGGAGAGATATAATGGCTGAGTATTCTACGTTTGAATACTCTTTTGCTATTAAAAATTATGGTCTTTATAGGGTATCGGTGGCAGAATCCTTAGAAGGGCTTGGGATGGCTATACGTATACTGTCTTACGAACTTCCTTCTATTGAAATGGTGAGACTTCCAAAAGAAGTTGTTGATTTTATGAAAGATGCAAGAAGCGGTGTGGTAGTACATACCGGAGGTACAACTTCTGGTAAATCTACGTCTATAGCTGCAGAGATAGGTTTTTTATCAGACCTTCATAACGTTGTTATATTAACCTTTGAAAATCCTGTTGAATATAGATTTTTATATAGGAAAGCGACAGTTAGGCAGTTTAACGTACCTACGCAGGTAAAGAATTTTCAACATGCTCTTAAGATAGCCCTAAGAAGCGACCCTTCTATCATACTGTTTGGTGAGGTGAGATCAGAGGATGAAATAATATCTCTTCTTGATATGGCTGCCCGTGGTCACTTGGTATTTTCCACTCTACATACAAAGAGCGTGAGCGCTACTTTTTCATTGCTAAATCAATTTGGTTCTAAAGAGCTTTTGGGTTTGTTTAGTTCCCAGATAGTAGCCATTATTTCACAGTTTTTATACCGCTCAAAAGCAAGAAAATTTTTACCTATATACGATATATTGGTACCAAACAAATCTATAAGGACTATGATAGCAGATGGAAATTTTAACGATATAGAAAGGGTTAGACAAGAAGGGAAGATTCAAGGAGGATTTTCCATAACTTTTACGCAATGTGCAAAACAATACCTTCAAAATAGAGAAATAGATGAGGAAGAGTTTAACTATATAAGATTGAGAGCTATGGAGTAATATTATGGAAGACAAGATTTTTGTAAAAGGAAAGTATACCACTATAGAAATATCAAAAGACGAGCTTTTTAGGCTTTTAAAAGAATTAAAAGAAAGAACCAAAGGAATAGACTTGTTGGAAGCTTTTGAGATTATGCAAGATTTTCCCGATTTAGACAAGTTTAAAGTGTTAAGAGATTTATATGTGCTTGAGCTTAGCGGAGCTTTTAAAGAGCCAATACAAATAGAAGAACTTTATAAAGAAGTTTAAAAGATTTTTTGGAAAAAATGCCCTATTAATATGTAAGCTATAGTATGCAATATCCTCGATATAAATGTAGCTATAATAAACCTGTAAAAGGGGAATTTTAATATTCCGGCCATCCAACATATAGCCTTGTAAGGCTCTCCTATTAGTATTGCAAAAATACCATATCTGTTGAAAAGAGCTTCTATTTTTACATAATGCTTTTCGGAGATTATTCTTGAAGCAATTTTATCGCCTGCAAAATATCCTAACCAATAAGATACAAAAGCTCCTAAGACATTTGATAGAACGCCTACAGCACCTATTATCCATGGATTTAGGCCTATTTTGTTGCTTATGAGCATAAAAGGTAAAACAGGTACAGGTTGTATAATGCTTTGAGTAAAGCCTACCAAAAAAACTCCAAAATATCCGTAATGCTTCACTAAACTTATAGCTATGTTTTGTATATCCATATCTTTTTATTATACTTATCCTAAAAGCTTGATACTAAAAATATATTTTAGCATATAAATATTAACTAGTTTAGTATATTGCTATCAACTTTATTATAAAAACTCTTGACAAATTTTCTAAAAGTATTATATTAATTTTTAGAAATCTTTAGAAAGGAGGTAAAGGCCTATGAGAAAGGGTTTGGCAGTTTGGAATCCATTTAGTGAATTGGAAAAAGTTAAGGCAGAGTTTGACAACCTCGTCCAAAACTTGTTGCCTACCGTTTACAGCGGTGGAGAAGTTTCTTTGGCACCAGCGATAGACGTATACGAAACAGACAAAGAAGTGGTAATAAAAGCCGAAATACCTGGTGTCAAAAAAGAGGATTTGGAAGTAAGCGTAAAGGATAACGTCCTTTATATCAAGGGCGAAAAGAAAGAAGAAAAAGAAGAAAACACGGAAGCTGTCCACAGGGTGGAACGCATATACGGCAAGTTTGAAAGAATGATATCCTTGCCACCAAACGTAAAAACCCAAGATGCAAAAGCCGAATATAAGGACGGCGTCCTAGAGATAAGATTTCCTAAAAAAGAAGAATCTCAAAGCACAAAGATTAACATAGGATAAAGCTTAAGTATTAAAGCAAAGGGGCTCAACGCCCCTTTTTTAATTTTTATCCACTTTCCCTCTGGTTTTGGTATATAATATATAGATAGCCGGAGTGGTGAAATTGGCAGACACGCTATCTTGAGGGGGTAGTCCTCGCAAGAGGGTGCGGGTTCGAGTCCCGCCTCCGGCATTTGACTGTATTATTTGTTAAAGAGGTGATGGTGATGAATTTTTCTAAAGACGATATTTTAAAAGCCTTTTACGAAAGACACGCCTGTAAGCTTTTTGATGATAAAAAGAAAATTCCTAAGGAAGATTTTGATTTCTTGCTAGAAATAGGTAGATTATCACCATCTTCTTTTGGAATGGAGCATTGGAAGTTTCTAGTAATAACATCGCAAGACTTAAAAGAAAAGCTAAGACCAGTGTGCTGGAATCAACCACAAATAACAACTTGCAGTCATCTTGTTGCTTATCTTGCCAAAAAATCTTTTTTAAAAAATCCAGACTATTATAGACCTATGTACGAAAGGAAAAGCGATATATTCCCCGATGTGGAATTAAGAGAGAAAGCCATAAAGCGTTATGAAAACTTTGTAAATCAATTCGATGATAGAGGCCTAGCTTGTTGGAGTTCTAAGCAATGTTATATAGCTGCTGCAAATATGATGACGGTAGCTGCTATGATAGGTATAGACTCATGCCCAATAGAAGGTTTTGAAAAGGATAAAGTGGAAGAAATATTGGGTCTTGACACAAAGGATTATGAAATATCTATGTTTGTAGCTTTTGGTTATAGAGTAAATCCACCATCCAAAAAATATAGGCTTCCCATAGATAAACTGGTAGAATACAGATGATAAATAGATTTCCGGTTTTTCTAATAATGGAACGCCTTGAGCACAACTTAAAAGAGCAACAGAAAGCTATGAGCGTTTTATTCATAAACCAAAATAAGATTACTTACGATTTTCTGAATGCAGTTTACGATCTTTTTATGGATACGCTAGGGCTTTCTTATACGCTTATAGGTATGATGGATGAAAATATAGACAAATACACCAAAGAACACATATTTCTCGTTTCATCTGAAGCACTTTCCATGTTTAGCCTATCAATACCTTATCTAGAAGCTGGTGTTCCATTCTTTATAGAGGACACTTACATAGACAACTTATCTGTACAAGAGTTTATTTTAAGACTAGCAAACTATATAGAAAAATCTATTTTAGAAGAGACTTTTTCAAGGGAATTTATCTTAGACTCCCTCGATAAGCTGCTTAGACACCTCACATATTTTCAATATGTAAACGATAAGATACCTCGCTATCTTTAGTTTTTTCTATATATTTAAAAGCTTCTTGAATGTTTGTTATCATATCAATCGTGCTAAAAGCCTCAATATGGGACTTTTCTGCGGTTATCTCACCAGCTATACCATGTAAAAATACACCTAGTTTCAAAGCTTTTGATATAGACATTTTTGACAAAAAGGCGCTCAGTATACCGCTTAAAACATCTCCAGTACCTCCTTTAGCCATAGCTGGAGTGCCTCTTGCGGATACGTAAACTTTGCTTTCAGTGGCTATAGTAGTTATAGCACCTTTTAACACCAAAGAACAGCCGTATTGCTTATGAAATTCGTAAGATAAATCTATCTGATTTCTTATTATATCTTCTTTGGCTATACCGCTTAGTCTTGAGAATTCACCTATATGAGGTGTAATAACAATGTTTTGATTTTTTAAAAGCTCTAAAGCTTTGTACTTGGAAATAATGTTTAAAGCATCCGCATCTAAAAGTACAGGTTTGTTAAAACTAGTCAAAATGTGCTCTATTGTGCTAAGCCCTTTTTCATAAACACCGAAACCCATTCCAACGGCTACAGCATCAAACTGCCCTAAATCTATATTTTCAATAGATTCTATATAATAATCTTTCGAAGGAAGGGGCATTTTTATTTGTTCTATGAGATAGTTAGAAACGCTTGCCATATGCTCTTTTGGTATGCCTACATAAACAAGCCCAGCCCCCGCCATGGTAGCAGCTTTGGCGCTCATGCTCACCGCCCCTATGTATGGCCCGTTTCCGCCTATTAAAAGCACTTTACCTTCGTTGCCTTTATTGGTATCTAACTCCCGTTTTGGTAGCAACGGCTTTACATCTTTTATGCTCAATAAAACCCTTGATGTATTTGGCACGCAGACGTTGGGTATGGAAATATCCTTCACATATATATCACCTGCATACTTTGAGTAAGGGTAAAGAATATGGTAAGTTTTTGGATAAGCAAATGTTATTGTGTAATTGGCTTTTACAAACTTATCAGAAGGTATACCAGACGGAATGTCTACAGATACTACAATAGAAGAGGAGTTGTTTATAAAATCTACATAAGGCACAAACTCTTCTTTTAAAGGTGGTCTAAAACCTGTACCAAACAACCCATCTACTATAACATCGTATTTTTCTTTAGGAAAGCCATCAAGAGCTTTTATATTTAAATTTTCTAAAATAGCTTGTTGAATCTTAAACTCTTCTGTGGTTCTTGAGCTTTTAGCAACAACAAAATCACATTTAACGCCCCTTTGAGAAAGCCACCTTAAACACGCCAAAGCATCGGCCCCATTGTTTCCCGTGCTTACTACCGCTAAAACACTTTGTGGTTTTAAACTAAAGACAAAATCTGCCACAGCCTTTGCAGCGTTTTCCATTAAGACTAAAGAAGGTATACCAATTTTCTCTATGGTGCATTTATCCGCAAACGTCATTTCTTCCGGTGTAAGTATGTATATCATTTATCGTCTAAAACAGATATACAAGGTAGTTCTTTTCCTTCTAAAAGCTCTAAAAACGCACCACCACCAGTGGATACAAAATCTATAGCATTTATAACTCCAGCTCTTATGATGGCGTGGTCTGTATCTCCGCCACCAGCTATAGAAAGAGCTTGAGAATGAGCTATAGCTCTCGCCACCTCTAAAGTACCGTCTTTAAACCTTTCATATTCAAAAGCTCCCATGGGTCCGTTCCATACTATTGTTTGGGCTGTACCGATAAGCTCTTTCGCTAAACTTATAGAAACCGGCCCTATATCAAGCCCCATATAGTCTTGAGGTATTTCTTGCCAAAGCACGGTCTTTATAGGTGTATGATCAGATAACTCTTTACCCACTATAAAATCTACAGGAAGATAAAACTTAACACCGAGCTTCTTGGATATATCTATAATGTCTTTTGCAACATCTATAAGGTCATTTTCTACAAGAGACTTACCGGTATCGTATCCCATAGCTTTTATAAATGTAAAAGCCATAGCTCCGCCTATAAACATCTTATCTACTCTTTTTAATAAATTTTTTATGACGTTTAACTTTGACGATACTTTAGCACCGCCTAAAAATGCCACCACGGGCCTTTGGGGATTTATCATTGCTTTTTCAAAATAAAGAAGTTCTTTTTCCAGCAAAAAGCCCATACAAGCTGGTTTTAATATCTGTGGCACGCAATAAACAGAGGCATGTTTTCTATGGCAAGTGCCAAAGGCGTCCGATACGTAAACCTCGCCTAATGAAGCGAGTTTTTTTGAAAACTCTTCATCGCATTCTTCCTCTTCTTTATGGAATCTTAAATTTTCAAGCATTATAACGTCTTCTGGTTTTGCGCTTTTAACAATGTTCTCTACATCTTTACCTACGCAATCTGGAGCCATCACTACGTCTTTGTGTATATACCTTGAAAGACGCTTTGCTACAGGTTTTAACGAGTATTTCTCATCAAAACCCTTTGGTCTTCCAAGATGAGACATGAGTATAACTATGGCTTGAGCATCAAGCAAATATTCTATGGTAGGGATTGCAGCCCTTATCCTGGCGTCATCTTCTATATTACCCTGATTATCTATTGGTACGTTGAAATCAACCCTTACCAATACTCTTTTACCTTTCAGATCAACATCCCTGATAGTTTTTTTGCTTGGCATAATAACCTCCTAGGATTTTATATAATCATTATAACTAAAATTTATAGACAAAAGCCTCAAAACTGAATATAATATTGTCATGATTGCTTACGTATTTCCAGGTCAAGGTTCTCAATACATTGGAATGGGGTATGACTTTTACAAAGAGTTTTCCGAAGCTTCAAACGTATTTCATAGCGTAGAAGAAGCTCTTAGAAAGAATATAACAGATATAGTTTTTAGAGGGACAGAAGAAGAGCTTTCTAAAACTATAAATACACAACCTTCTTTGCTTGCTTGCAGCTATGCTATATATGTCTCTTTGAAAAAAATGGGTCTCAAAGATCCGGATTTTGTGGCAGGCCACAGTTTAGGAGAATATACAGCTCTGTTGGTTGCAAAGGGTATAGATCTTTACGAAGCTGCAAAGCTTACTTATTTAAGAGGAAAATACATGCAAGAGGCTGTGCCAGAAGGAAAAGGGGCTATGGCAGCCATATTGAAGCTTCCTCCAGAAAAAGTAGAAGAAGCTTGTAAAGAGGCTAAAGATGTTGGGGTGGTGGAGCCAGCAAATTACAACTCAAAAGAACAAACTGTAATATCTGGAGAAAAAGAAGCGGTGGAAAAGGCTATAGAAATAGCTAAATCCATGGGCGGTAAAGCCATAATGCTTAAGGTATCTGTGCCTTCTCATTGCTCTTTGATGAAACCTGCAGCCGATGCTTTTAGACTAAAACTTGCGCAAACACCTATCCAGAATATCACTATTCCGCTTGTCTCCAATGTTGATGCAAAAGCTCATACTATGGCACACGAGATTAGAGATAATCTTCACAAACAAATTTATTCATCTGTAAAATGGTATCAATCGGTAGAATATATGATATCTCAAGGCGTAGATACTTTTGTAGAGATAGGACCCAAAAACGTATTATCAAAACTTATATCTCAAATAGATAGTCGGGTCAGAGTTTTCAACGTAGATAAATTGCAAGATGCTGAAAATGTATTAAAGGCTCTATGATAGTGAGTGTTAAAAGGTACGATACATTTCAGTCTTATGAGTTAGATGTGTCAAGAGATATAACTGTTTTGGAGCTTTTGCATAAAATAAAAGAGATGGATCCTAGCCTTAGCTATAGGCATATGTGTAGGGCTGGTATATGCGGTACCTGCGCTTTAAAGGTGAACGGTAAAAATGTTTTAGCTTGTAAAACTAGGTTAAATAAGTTTGAGGACGAAACCATAGTGCTTGAGCCTTTGGATAACGCCGTTGTGATAAAGGATTTAGTAGTAGAACACCAACGTTGGTTTGATATGTATAAAAATATTAAAGTTGATTTTAAAAATTCAGATTACCAGTATTTTGATTTTAAAAGCATAGAAAATTCTAAGAACTGTATAGCTTGTTTTATATGCAACAGCGTATGCCCTGTTATGCCCATAGACAAAAAATTTGGTGGGCCCTTTGTGTTTGCAAGGATTTACGGTTTTCTTGAAGATAGTAGGAATGCAAATAAAGATTATGGGAAGCTTATAGATGGAGCTATAAACCATTGCACTCATTGTAAAAACTGCAACTACGCTTGCCCTTTGTTTGTTATGCCAGAAACACTTATAAAAAAGTTAGAAGATGTGCTAATATCCAAGGGGCTCATACAAGCTCCTCAAAATGACTTGTTTTTTGGATTTTAAAATGGAGGTTAAGTATGTTTAAAGACATGGTAGAAGTTACGGATAAGGACATATACCAAAAGGTTATGGCTTCTGATACGCCAGCTATACTCATAGTAACATCTCCTGATAACCCTAGGAATCAGGAGTTCTACGAAGCCATTGCAAAATATATAAAACTTTATGGAGATAAGATAGGATTTTACTATCTTGATACTACGAAAAACGATTCTCAACAAGATTTTGGTCTTTGGGCAGAGCCTTCTATATTATGTTTTGCGGAAACTATGGAGATGGACAGATTTGAAAACCCACCAACCGATGAACAACTACAAGCCTCTATAAACAGGATGCTGAGGATAAAATAATGAAACTCCTTTGGGCACCTTGGAGAGGTTCTTACGTAGAAAATTTGGGTAAAGAGTGCAGTTGTTTTTTGTGTGATGCTGGTAATTCTGAACCATCGATAGAGAATCTTGTTTTGGTTAAAAGCAAAAAAACGTTTGTAATAATGAACAAGTACCCTTACAATTCTGGACATCTTATGGTAGCACCTTTCCTTCATACAAACAACTTAGAAGACCTTGACGAAGAAACTGTGCAAGACATATTTTATATGACAAAAGTTTCTATAAAAGCCTTAACAGAGCTGCTGAAACCTAACGGTTTTAATATAGGGTATAATTTAGGAAGAAGCGCCGGGGCTGGTTTAGAAACCCATATACATCAGCACATAGTGCCTCGCTGGAACGGAGACACCAACTTTATGCCTACGATATTTGGGACAAAGGTGCTATCCCAAAGCTTAGAAGATCTATACGTTAGACTTTCACCAATTTTTCACAAATTACTTGACAAAAGTACGGTGAGCTAATATAATGTTTAAACCAAAATTTTATGCAAGGAGGTTATTGGCTTGGCTACAGTAATGGTTGGAGATTCTGAATCTTTTGAAAAGGCTATGAAAAGATTCAAAAAGGTGGTGGAAAGAGAAGGTATTTTGACCGAATTAAAAAGGCGCGAATTTTATGAAAAACCAAGTCAGAAGAAGAAGCGCAAGGAACGTGCTGCTAGGAAAAGGCTTTTAAAAGCAATGAAGAAAAAGAAGGTGGCGCTCTAATGGACTTCATAGTAGTTTCTGAAATGACTTTTGATAAGGTTTCTTTGCAAGAAGCTGAGATTGTTGAAAGAAAAGGCATAGGTCATCCAGATACAATATGCGATTCTTTAGCTGAAGAGCTTTCCGTTGAGCTTTCAAAACTATATATAAAAGAGTTAGGTGCTATAATGCACCACAACGTAGACAAGGCTCTTTTAGTGGGGGGTAGAGCCCATTCCAAGTTTGGTGGCGGCGAAGTTATATCTCCCATAGAGATATTCTTAGTAGGAAGAGCCCTAAGAGAAATAGATGGAAAAGAGTTTCCAGTTGATGAGTTAGCAATAGACGTTGCTCACAACTGGCTTAAAAAACATATAAGAAATTTAGATTTTAGTAAACACGTTATCCTTCAAACGCGCATAAAACCAGGAAGCAAAGACTTGGTAGAGCTTTTTGATAGATTTCAAAAAAAAGGTGAAGTGCCCTTGGCAAACGATACTTCTTTTGGGGTAGGATTTGCACCGTTCTCTGAGCTTGAAAATATTGTATTTTACACTGAAAAGCTTTTAAACTCTGAAGAGATTAAGAATACGCATCCAGAGGTGGGAGAAGATATAAAGGTAATGGGTGTTAGAATAAAAAATAACATAAGAATTACTGTTTCAGCAGCTTTCGTAGATAAATACGTGAAAAATATAAACCAATACAAAGAGCAGAAAGAAGCTATAACCAATTTGGTGTTAGAAAATGCCAAAAAATATACCGATAAAAACGTTAACGTATTTGTAAATACTGCAGACGATATTGAAAATGAATCTGTTTATATCACCGTAACTGGCACATCTTCAGAGCAAGGGGACGATGGCCAAGTGGGAAGAGGCAACAGAGCCAACGGTTTAATAACTCCATACAGGCCAATGTCGTTAGAAGCTGCTGCTGGCAAAAATCCAGTCTCTCACATTGGAAAAATATACAACGTAGTAGCTAATATAATAGCTAATAGAGTTGTAAAAGAAGTTGAAGGAATCGAAGAAGCATACTGCTATATGGTATCTCAGATAGGTAAACCTATAAACGAACCTCAAGTTTGCGATGTAAAAGTAAGGAAAAAAGGTGATAGTTTTGATAAAGAAGCCGTTAGAAAGATAGCACAAGAAGAGCTAGAAAAAATGCCTAATACTTGGAAGCTCTTCTTGGAAAAAGAGTTCTCCGTAGCTTAAAAATTTTTTAGGAGTAGCTTATGATAGGATTGGTGGCGCTTCTTTTGATATCTTTAACCATAGCGTTTGTAATGACATTTTTAAATGAGATTTTAAATTTCAAAAGGCGCAAAACCAACAGCTACCCATACGAGTGCGGTGTACCACTTTACGATGATTCCGCTAGACCGATTTTAAAGCAAGGTTATTATTTATTTGGGCTTTTGCTGATACTGTTTGATATAGAGGCGGCTTATTTATTTCCATGGGCCGTTGTGTTTAGAAATATAGGTGCATATGGTCTGGTGGAAGCTGTAGTGTTTTTAGGTGTTCTTATTATAGGGTTTTTGTATGCCCTTAAGAAGGGCGCTTTAAAATGGCAGATTTGAAAACTTTTGTTTGTGAGGTGAAACATGGCTTCTAGCATAAATGGCAACGGTTTTATTACCACTACGGTGGATGAGTTGCTCTCATGGGGTAGACGCAACGCCCTATGGCCTGTAACGATAGGTTTGGCTTGCTGTGCTATAGAAATGATGCACGCTGCTGCATCAAGGTTTGATATAGATAGATTGGGAATGATATTTAGAGCATCTCCAAGGCAAGCCGATGTCTTGATAGTAGCGGGCACTGTTGTCAATAAGGTAGCGCCTATGTTAAAACTTATATGGGATCAAATGCCAGAACCAAAATGGTGTATATCTATGGGTGGATGTGCTTCTGCAGGAGGACCATTTCCTACATATTCTACACTTCAAGGCGTTGACCGCATTATACCAGTAGATGTTTACATACCAGGGTGTCCACCTACCCCTCAAGGGCTTATATACGGGCTTTTAGAATTACAAAGAAAAATTAGAGAAAAGAAAGTAACAAGATACGAGAAAGCTTTTGAAGAGTTCAAAAAGGATTTATCACCAGAGCTCTTAAGCGGTATTGGAGTATAACATGCCTTGGGCCTCTTCACAAACCTTAGATAGAATAAAGCACGCTTTTAGAAAAATAACAATAGATACTCAACCAAACTTTGTTTGCTTAAATGTAGAAGATACTCAAGAAATTACAAATATATTAAAACATTTAAAGGATATTGAAGATTTTAGATATTTTATAGATTTTCATGTGATAGATTTTCCTAAGGAAAAAGATAGGTTTTTAGGGCAATATATACTTGTAAATCCTTATACTTTTGAAAGGTTAGCCGTAAAAGTATGGTTTAAATCAAATAAGCTTCCTACCGCAAAAGAGATATTTCCTGGTGCTAAGTGGGCTGAAAGAGAAGCTTATGACATGTTTGGCGTGGAATTTGAAGGCCACGAAGATGTCAAAAGAATGTTTATGTGGGAAGATTACAAATACTTCCCGCTAAGAAAAGATTTTCCACTTGGCGGCATACCGGAACAGAAACTCCCTTCTCTAACAGAAGTTTTAGAGGGTAATACATTTCCGCCTTCTCATGATTACGATATAATGCACACTTATGTGCCTAACATGAAAGATATAGAAAAAACAGAGAAATCAAGAATTACAAAGAAAGGTCAGCTGGTGTTAAACTGGGGGCCATTGCACCCTGGGACTCACGGTACCATGTGGTTTTTGTTTGACCTTGAAGGTGAACATATTATACAAACTGACGTTATATTGGGTCAACTTCATAGAGGAATGGAAAAGATAGCAGAAAATCTTCACTACTTTCAATTCTTACCTTACACAGACAGAATGGATTATCTTTCTGCAGTTTGCAACGAGCTCTCTTATGTCCAAGCTGTAGAAAAACTTGCCAATATAGAGGTCCCTTTAAAAGCTAGATACATAAGAACAATGTTTGCTGAGCTTCAGCGTATAAATTCGCACCTTTTATGGCTTGGTACCGGCGCTCTTGATCTTGGTGCTTTGACTGTATTTTTATACGCTTTTAGAGAAAGAGAAAAAATAATGGATATAATAGAGGGCAACGCAGGCTTTAGGTTGACATCGGCATTTTTGAGGATAGGAGGAGTCCACTACGATTTGGCAAAAGGCACCCTAGAGGTGGCAAAGTACTTTGTAAAAGACTTTTATTCAAAGTTAAAAGAGTATCATGGGCTTTTAACAAGAAATAGAATATGGTTAAAGCGTACCAAAGATGTGGGAGTTATAACTCAAGAAGATGTTTATCAGTACGGTCTTACTGGTCCAGTAGCTAGAGGATCTGGTGTAGCTTACGATATTAGAAAGATAGATCCTTACGCTGCTTACGACTTAGTGGATTTTGATATTCCAGTAGGAGATATTGGAGATGTTTACGATAGATATTTAGTAAGAATGGAAGAAATGTATCAAAGCGCCCGCATAGTAGAACAATGTATAGAAGCCTTAGAAAAGATGCCAGAAAACGAACCTTATGTAAATAAGAAGCACCCAGCGGTGATACCTCCCAAAGAATATGTTTTCAACGATTTGGAAGATATGGTAAAATCCTTCAGAATAGTTGTACACGGTGAGAATATTCCAAAAGGAGAAGTTTATTCCTCTGGTGAAAATCCAAGAGGTGAGCTTGGTTTTTATATATACTCAATAGGCAAATCATCTCCTTATAGGCTTAGGATAAGGTCTTGCTCTTTTTACAACTTATCCGTATTTCCAAAAGTTATATATAAACATACAATTTCTGATGCCGTAGCTCTTCTTGGTAGTATAGATCCTGTAGTAGGAGAGACCGACAGATGAACGATATAATATTTACCGCTGTAGTTATAGCCATAAAAATTTTAATAGTTTTAGCCGTTACGCTGGGGCTTGGGGCTTACTTGACATGGTACGAAAGAAAATTTGCCGGCCATTTGCAAGCAAGGAGAGGTCCTACCGTTGTTGGACCGTTTGGCCTTTTGCAACCTTTAGCAGATGGGCTTAAGCTTATGACAAAAGCTCCAATACTTCCAAGAGGAGTAGACACTAAACTATACTATATGGCTATCATGATGGCTCTGGTTCCTGCCATTATGCTATTCGCGGTTGTACCATTTGGTCCTTCTTTTAAAATCATGGGACACGAAATAAAACCAATAGTGGCTAATTTAAACATCGCAATTCTATATGTATTTGCCATGGGTTCTATGGCTGCATACGGTACGCTGTTTGCCGGGTGGGCTTCAAACAGCAAGTACGCTTTCATAGGCTCTTTAAGGAAAGCTGCTCTAATAGTGAGTTATGAGGTGGTGCTTGGTTTTGCAGCTTTAAGCGTAATACTCCTTGCCGGTAGCATGAACGTTTTTGATATAGTGAATGCTCAGATAAAAAGCGGTGTTTGGTACATAGTATATCAACCTATAAGTTTTATATTGTTCTTGTTTTGTCTTCTGGCAGAATCTGGTAGGGTACCTTTTGATATACAAGAAGCCGAAGCTGAACTTGTAACAGGCTACAACGTAGAGTATGGTGGAATGAAGTTTGGTATATTTCCTCTGGCAGAGTGGTATCTTAATGTGTTGGCCCTTTGTGCTATAGCATCTGTTCTTTATTTTGGTGGCTGGGCTGGACCACACATATTTGGTCCTTTTTCTGGCTTTATTTGGTTTTTAGCAAAAACCTTTGGTTTGTTGTTTTTTGTGCTATGGGTACATTGGACGTTGCCTAGATATCAAGCAAAAGATGTGGTGGAATTTGCATGGAAGTACCTTCTACCAATCTCTATAATAAATTTGGTAGGAACCGCATTTTTTATTTATTTCAAAGGATGAGGTTGGCTTTATGATAAAGTTAAAAAAGCTAAGAAGGGATGATAGTTTAGGGCCTTTAGAAAGCGTTTTGTTTTTAGATTTTATAAAAGGTTTAACCATAACGATGAAAAATCTTTTAAGAAAACCTATCACTACTCAATATCCGAAAGAAAAGATAACTCCGCCAAAAAGGTTTAGAGGTAAGCATGGACATTTTGTTTACGATGGACAAGAACCACCTTCTTTAAAAGCTATAGAAGGATTTATGTCTTTTGAAAAGGGTAAATCAAGATGTGTAGCTTGCTACATGTGTCAAACCGCATGCCCTATGCCTACTCTTTTTAGAATAGAGGCAGTGCAAATGCCAGACGGTACAAAGAAAGTGGTAAGGTTTGACATGAACCTTTTAAACTGCCTATTCTGTGGATTATGC
>PNJC01000072.1 GCA_002878215.1 Hydrogenobaculum sp.
CCAAGCGATACTAAAAGCAATATAAATAAAAACAATTTCTTCATCAGTACTTTCTCTCCTCCGGTTTATAAATACTTGTATCTACTTCTTTATAGCTCAAGTTAAGCTCGCCATTTTTATACTGCACCAGCGAATGTTTTAAAAAATTCTCATCGTCTCTTTCCTTATAATCCTCTCTCCAGTGCCCACCTCTTGATTCTCTTCTGTTTAAAGCGCATAAAGCTACCGCTCTAGATAATTCAAGCATGTTTCTTAATTCTAAAAGCTCGATAAGATTTGTATTAAATATTCTCGATTTGTCAGATACCGGTATATAATTCCACATGTCCAACAGTTTTGTTAGCTCTTCGTAAGCATCTTTCAAAGAGTTTTCTGTTCTAAATATACCCATGTTAAACCACGTTATCTCCCCCATCTTATTTCTTACTTCGTGCAATTTAACATTTCCTTCTCTTTGCATCAAAGAGTTTATATAAGCTTCAGATTTTATTACAGGATTTTTATTTGAAAAGTCAGAATGTTTTGCATATTCACGTGCGTATTCACCGGCATATTTGCCAAATACCACAAGCTCAGTAAGGGAATTACCTCCTAACCTGTTTGCACCGTGTACCGATACACAAGCGCACTCTCCTATAGCTAAAAGCCCCTTTACGCTGGTTTCAGAGCTTTTAAAATCAACAACATCTATGCCGCCCATACAATAATGAGCTGTCGGTCTTATGGGTATTGGAGCTTTCACTGGGTCTATACCTTCAAAATCAATGGCTAGTTGTCTTACCTGAGGCAATCGTTCATTTATTTTTTCTTCTCCCAAATGTCTTAAATCTAAATATACGTATGCAGATGTTCCTTCTCCTACACCAAGACCGCTTTTTATTTCAAGCTCAATTGATCTTGACACTATATCTCTCGGAGCTAACTCCATTTTATTAGGAGAATATTTCTCCATAAACCTTTCGCCCTTAACATTTAAAAGGTATCCCCCTTCTCCTCTTGAAGCTTCTGAAAGCAGTATACCAGTTTTGGCAAGACCCGTTGGATGAAACTGAATAAACTCTATATCTTTTAAAACTATACCCTTTCTAAGGGCTATGGCTTGCAAATCTCCGGTATTCCCAGACGCGTTTGTGCTTCTGTGCCAATATATTCTTGCAAAACCACCACCAGCTAGTATTAAAACCTTTGTCTTTATATACAATATGCTTGAATCTTTTATGTTTAAAAGCTCAACACCCTCTATTTTCTCATTTTCTATATCTATATCAAGCAAAAAATACTCGTTAAAAAAATCTATATTTTCTTTTGACATTGCTTGTTCAAATAGTGTATGTAGAAGTACGTGGCCTGTTCTATCCGCCGAATAAACAGTCCTTGGGAAAGAAGCTCCTCCGAAAGGCCTTTGAGCTATCTTGCCATCGTTCGTCCTTGAAAATGGGACGCCCATCCTGTCCAACTCGTATATCACGTCTGGAGCATTCTTGCACATAAATAAGACAGCTTGTTGGTCTGCCAAAAAATCGGCACCTTTTATTGTATCAAAAGCATGTTTTTCTGGAGAATCGTTTGGATCAGCTACTCCTATGCTGGCGTTCATACCACCTTGAGCGGCACCAGTATGAGACCTTGTTGGAAAAACTTTAGAAACAACCGCTATTTTTATATTTTTATCTTTAGATGCTTCTATGGCAGCCATAAGACCAGCACCACCACCGCCTATTACAACTATATCGTACTTTAGCATACAAATATTATATATGAAAAAACCAAAAATTTACTGAGATTGGTTATTGGGATTTTGATTACTTGGAATGACACCCCAATTTTTTTCTGTTTGCTCCCATTTGTTGTTTGGATTTTCATACTGTGCAAGCGTGGTAAGTTCGCTTCCTTTAATATTTAAGATGGTTATTTCGACTCTTCTGTTCATAGCTTTATTTTGTGGTGTTGTATTAGGCACCAGCGGATGATACTCGCCATACCCAGCTATCTTTATCTTTGATGGATCAAAACCTTTAGATATGAAGTACTTAGCCACAGAAGCTGCTCTATCGGTAGATAATTCCCAATTTGAAGGAAATATGGGTGTATGTATAGGAGTGTTGTCGGTATAGCCATCTATTTCTATAGGATTTGGCAAGCTTGAAATTATTTTGTATATAGAATCAAGCAACGGATAATACTTAGGGTCTATATCAGCGCTTCCGCTCTTAAATAGCACAGCGTCTTGAAGTATTAGTTTTATACCTTGAGGTACCAATTTAACTTTAAACTTACCCTCTAGGCCCTGTTTTTTGAGCATTTGCTCTATTTTCTTCAGCTGCATGTTTATGTATTGACCTTTTTGAGTTAATTGAACCTTTGGGAGCACTGGTTGTGGTAGTATCTGTGATGGTAAGGTTTGCTCAAACGGAAGTATTCTCATGCCCATAGCTTTTGCAAAAGCCTCTGCATATATTGGTATAGCTTTAGAGCCTCTCATTATTGCATATAAAGCAATAAAAAGAGCTAGAAGAAGCGTTAAAAAATCAGCGTATGGTATAGCCCATTTTTCAGAAGCTTCTTCAGGACATTTCTGTTTTTTAGCCATATTTATCACGCATAAGCATTGAGCTTTTCTTCTATAAGTCTCGGGTTTTCACCTTTTGCTATAAGCCTTATACCCTCTATTGTCATATAACCAGCCATAACTATCATTTCAAGTTTTACCTTTGATTTTCTGCTCCACGGCCCAAAAACAAGATAAGAACTAGTGATACCATAAACAGTAGCCACAAAGGCTGTTGATATACCCTCTGCTAGTTTATTGGGATCGTTTAGCTGCGTGAGAGCATGCATCAACCCAAAAACAGCACCGGTTAGGCCCATGGTAGGTGAAGTTTCTGCACAAGTTTTCCAATACTCTACCCCTATTTTTAATTCTTCCTCTTCTTTTGTAAGCTCTGCTTCTAATATAGAAACTATAGTCTCTTCATCCATGCCAAGCACCATAAGCTCAACGCCTCGTTTTATAAGAGGATCTTTTATTTCGTCTATGCTAGATTCAAGACTCAATATACCCTCTTTACGGGCTTTGTTGGCTATCTCAATGATTTCTTCTTTGGTTTTTTCTGGGTTTACTACGCTACCGCTAAAGACCATCTTTAGAGCTTTTATTATATAACCTATCTTGCCGGCTGGTACGGTACCAAGCACTCCCAAAAGAGTAGAGGGTACTACTATTAAAAAAGCAGGAGGTTGTATTAAAATTGCCAGATGAGCTCCATCTAAAAAAGCTCCTAGCAAAAGCGTACCAAAAGCCAAAAAACCTATAATAGAGAATATATCCATATACTAAACCTAAATATCGGATAATTTATCTAATATTTTAAATATATCATATTTCTTTATTCTAAAAGCTGCTTTGTTGCATATTATCTTTGCATACGAATCAAATATTTTTTCCATCACTATGAGGCCATTTTCTTTTAATGTCTTCCCAGTTTGAGTTATGTCAACTATGTAATCGCTTAGTCCTATTATAGGAGCTATTTCTACTGAACCGTTTAATTTTATAATGTTTATAGAAACGTCTTTACCTTCAAAGAAGCTCCTGGCTATATTTACATACTTTGTAGCTACTTTTGTAAAATGAAGTATCTTGTAATCCTCGATTTTTTCTGGTTTTCCAGCTACTACCATACTACATTTGCCTATGTTCTTCAAATCTAAAATTTCATATACTTCTTTTGGTTCTTCTTTCAACACATCTAACCCTACCACCCCTATATCTGCTGCTCCTTGCTCTACATATGTTGCTACATCTGAAGGTTTCACTATTAAAAATCTAAAACAACTTATATCAAATATTAGCTTTCTACTTTCTTCAATCTTAAAAGGTATTATAGCGCTCTTAACGAACAAATCTGAAACTTCTTCTAACAGCCTTCCTTTTGGTATTGCTATTTTAAGCATCAAATTCTGGTTTTAATCTTATAAGTACTTCACCTGGATTTATAACTTCCCCTATTTCTACCAAAATTTCCTCTACTTGCCCATCTATTGTGCTTTTTATCTCATTTTCCATTTTCATGGCTTCTACTATTAAAAGCGTATCACCTTCTTTTACCCTATCCCCTATGCTAACCTTTATATCTACCACCTTACCTGATATGTTTGAAGATATGTCGCCTATGTCTTGAGCTTTTGGTCTTTTTGGTTTTACAGATATACCTTCTGGAATATCGCCGCTTGTTACTTTTTGCTGAGATATAGATATTTCTTTTATAGGTTCTATAGCTACTTCTTCCAACTGGTCGTTTATTCTTACAAAGAATATTTTTCTATCTTCTGACATCCCTTCTCTACCAACTATTTTTATATTGAACTGTTCACCATGAACAGCTACGTTAAATTCTACTGGCACGTTTTCGTTGCAATCGCTGTATGTATATTCTATTTCTTTTTGCACCAAACCTTTTTCAAATTTTTCTCGCCATTCAAAGAACTCTTTAGCTACCACTGGCAATATAGCATAAGAAAGTACGTCTTCTTCGTTTCTTGCCCCAGCCGTGTATGCTTCTTTTCTTATCTCTTCTAATTCGTTTTGAAGAAGATCGGCTGGTCTTATATCAAAATATGTTTTATCTTTTTCATCTTTTAATATAAGTTCCATAATTTCTGGTTTTATAGGAGCTGGTGGTTTTCCGTACAAACCTTTTACGTAATCTTTTATTTCTTTCGTGACAACTTTATATCTTTCTTTATTTACTACATTTAGAAAAGCTTGAGACCCCACCATTTGGCTTGTTGGTGTCACAAGAGGAGGATAACCTAAATCCTCTCTCACTCTAGCCACCTCTTTCAAAACTTCTTCCAATTTATCTTCTAAATTTTGCTCTCTAAGCTGGCTTATAAAGTTGCTAATCATACCCCCGGGTACTTGATGTGTTAATACTGATACATCTGGATAAGGAGGTAGGGTATCGTATTTTTTATACTTTTTTCTTACCTCTCTAAAGATGTTGCCAGCTTCTTCGTAGAGTGCTTGGTCTACATCTATTTGATAACCAAACTCCCTAAAAACATATATCATAGTTTCTCCAGATGGATGAGAAGTCTGGGATGATAAGCTATAAAAAGCTGTATCAAACATAGTAGCCCCAGCCTCTAAGGCTTTAAGCTGAGCCATATTTGCAAGTTCTGCAGTGGTTTGTGTATGTACATGGACTGGAAGTTTAAATTCTTGTTTTAGAGCTTTTACCAAATCAAAAGCCATTTTTGGAGTTAGTATACCGGCTTGGTCTTTTATAGAAATTATATCTATACCCATATTTACTAAATCTTTTGCTATTTTCACATAATACTCAACAGTATGGACTGGACTCGTTGTATAAGATAGCACTCCCTTTACTATGGCATTTAAGCTTTTGGCAGTTTCTATAGCTTTTCTCATGTTTCTAACGTCGTTTAAAGCATCAAAAATCCTAAAAACTTCTATTCCGTTGTCGTAGGATTTTTTAACAAAAGCTTCCACAACATCGTCTGGATAATTCCTATAGCCTACAATATTTTGACCTCTTAATAACATTTCAAGTTTAGTGTTTTTTGCGATGTTTTTAAATTGTTTTAAACGTTCCCATGGATCTTCTTTTAGATACCTAAGACATACATCGAATGTAGCACCACCCCACACTTCCAAAGACCAAAATCCACATTTATCCAGAATTTCTAGCGTAGGAAGCATATCCTCTGTTCGTACTCTTGTAGCCAAAAGGCTCTGGATACCGTCTCTTAGGCTAACATCGGTAAAATATAATTTCTCCATACCACTATTATACACTAAAATGGTAAAATAATTTTTTATGGTTGAAAAGCTAAAGACTTATTGGGAAAATCTTTTGGATTTTATTACATTGCACCACGAAGTACCCATTCACATGTTGCTATTGTCATTTCTAACAGGGTTGTTGGGTGGTATAGGCGCTATTGTTTTTAGATCTATGATAGCATTTTTCCATAATCTTTTCTTCTATCAGAAGATAGATATTTTTTACAATGCAGATAAGCATAGTCTACCAAGTCCACTTGGTTGGTTCGTTATGTTTGTGCCGCCTTTGGCTGGTATGGTAGTAGTTTACATAGTTCAAAATTACGCTATAGAGGCAAAAGGTTTTGGGACACCAGAGGTTTTACATGCGATTTACTATAGAAAAGGTAAGTTAAGGCCTAGGATAATAGGGGCGAGAATATTGGCCTCTTCAATATCAATTGGTGCTGGTGGGTCTGTGGGTAGAGAAGGTCCAATAGTACAAATAGGCGGTGTAATAGGTTCCACGCTAGGGCAAATATTTAAATTAGAATATTGGCAAATATATACACTTATAGCTTCTGGTGCTGGCGGTGGCATAGGGGCTGCCTTCAACACTCCTTTGGCAGGTGTGGTCTACGCTTTGGAGGTAATATCACCAGAAGCTAGCGTAAGAACCATAATTCCCGCTATCATATCCGCTGGAGTCGCAAGCTATGTTGGTAGACTTTGGTGGGGCAATAAACCTTCTTTTATAGTAGAAAATACTAAATTTATAATACCTTCTATACATGCCTTACCTCTTGAAGCTATAATGTTTTATATACTCTTAGGCATCTTAGTTGGTATAGGAGGGGCTATGTACGTATATTGGATATATTATTCTGAAGCAGTTTTTATAAAAATCTCTAAAAATCCTTACATAAGGCATTTTATAGGTATGACTATAGTCGGTTTTTGCGCTGTTATGTTTATGCATTTTACTGGACATTACTACGTACAAGGTATAGGCTATGCTACGGTTCAGGATGTGTTAAACCAAGTCATCAAAAATGCGTGGTTTTTAATATTTTTATTCTTTATGAAACTTCTCTTGACAGGGGTTTCTCTTGGTTCTGGCGGTTCTGGTGGTGTGTTTTCTCCCGGTATTTTTATGGGCGCTACATTAGGTGGCAGTATTGGGCTTTTGGCGAAACAAATAGATCCACACATTCCAATTAACATGGTATCATCTGGTGTAGTGGGTATTGCAGCGATGTTAAGTTCTACGGTAAGCGCTCCTATTACCGCTGTGGTTATGAGTTTTGAGATGACGAGAGATTATAGAGTTGTGGTCCCATCGATGATAGCCACTGGCGTTGCTTTTGGCGTAAGGCGCATGATTATACATTATAGTATAGACACATTTAAGCTAGAAAAACAAGGTTTTCACATACCAGAAACATATGTAAGGGTGTTACACTATCCGAAGCATGAAGATTAAACATGGGCGATACAGGGCTCGAACCTGTGACCTCCACCGTGTGAGGATGGCGCTCTCCCAACTGAGCTAATCGCCCTTAATTAACTAGAAGTATTTTAATAAACCTTCTACTATCTTGTTAGTATCTATCTCATAAGAACCGTTAGCAATTTTAGCTTTTATCTCTTCAATCTTCTTAGCCATATCTTTTATATTTTCGTTAGAGTTTGAATTTATATTTTTAGCCACGGACGACAATTCCACTTTGTAAGCTTGCCCATTGTTTTCTTGAGTTGCAAGCTCCTCATTTACAGCGCTGCTGATTTGTTTTTGCGCTTTTTCTTTCTTTGCAATAGAAGTATCTAGCCCAGTGTTCCTAGTGATATCTCCTTCTATCCTACTCATATAACACCTCTATATAAATATCGGAATATATTTAAGATATTTTAACATGAATTGTTTGCAAGGCTTTTATGAATATAATACAAGGCTCTTGCTCCCAACAGTAAAGACGCCATTAACCAGTCTATCCATATCAAGAAAGCTATTATTAGCCAAAGCGATGCGTAAACTATACTTTTAATGAGTAGGTGTGATATGTATACTGTTATTACGTATTTTAAAAGCAACAAAGCTAAGGATTCTACAATGGATATAGCAAATACATAAATTTTACGAATATTTTTGATTGGTATAAAAATGCTGTATATAGAATAAAAAAATATTGTAAAAAACAGCAAATAGCTAAGATTTTTGGTAAATTCCAGAGGTAAGTTTAGATGTTTGAACACTAGGCTTATATAAAACAAATAAACAGAACCACCAGTAAATATCACCACAAAAAACATTAAATACAGAAAATACATGAACTCTATGCGTTTTGCATCTTTTTTATCCCACATAAGCGCTATAGCGTAATCTAAATCTTTTATAAATCCCGTAGAGAAATATAGAGATACCAAAGCTCCTATAATACCGGCCTTTAACCTCTTTTGCTCTAGATAGGATATATCTTTTATTATTTTATTGGCAAAATCTGGAAACACAGCGCTAAGATGATATATATAGTTATCTATTTTATTTTCTAAAAACATATGTAGAAAAAAACCAGCCCCAAGCATAAGAGGTACTATTGCCATTATGAAGCTGAAAGATAAGGCTCCGGCATGGTAAAGTATTTTTAATCTAAAAAAATCTAATACAAAATTTATTAAGTTTTTCACATACTTAAAACGCTGCTGTGAGTAGAACTATAATACCAGCTACAATAACTCCAAGTACCACTATCGTAGTAACAAGGTCAAAAGCGCCCATTCCCTTTTCCATATTTAAGCTCCTTTTGTCCTTTTGAGGACCACTTCTTTAAATTCCTTAAGTGTTGGATTTATGTGTATTGTCTCGTTTAACTTTCCTTCCAACACTTCCATGGTTTTATAACCATTGCCGGTAATGTATGCTACCACAATCTCATCTGGTTTAAAGTACCCTTGTTGAGCTAGTTTCTTCAATACAGCTATAGTGGTACCACCGGCTGTTTCCGTAAATATCCCTTCTGTTTGAGCTAAAAGCTTCATACCCTCTATTATTTCATTATCATCTGCTGTTTCCCAAACGCCACCAGTTTTTCTTACTACATCAAGAGCATAAATACCATCTGCTGGATTTCCTATAGCTATTGATTTTGCTATCGTATTTGGTTTTACCGGTTTTACAAAATCAAGTCCTTCTTTAAAAGCTTGGGCTATCGGCGAACATCCTAATGCTTGGGCTCCGTATACTCTAGTGTTGTATTTATCTATAAGCCCTACTTTATAAAATTCTTCTATTCCCTTGTATATCTTTGTTATAAGTGAACCGCTCGCAGCTGGAGCTACTATAGCATCAGGGGCAATCCAGCCAAGTTGTTCTATTGTTTCAAAAGCAAGCGTTTTCGAGCCTTCCGCATAGTAAGGTCTAATGTTTATATTTACAAAAGCCCATCCTAAGTCGTTAGCAATCTCTGAACACAATCTGTTAACGTCGTCGTAATTTCCATTTACCGCTACCACCGTAGGATTGAAAACAAGGCTACCTATGATCTTTTGAGATTCAAGATTTGCTGGTATAAAAACGTAGCAATTCAGGTCTGATTGTGCACAGTGGGCTGCTACAGAATTTGCCAAATTACCGGTAGATGCGCAAGCTCCTGTATCAAAACCAAATTCTTTTGCTTTGGATAAAGCTACCGATACAACTCTATCCTTAAAAGACAGGGTTGGATGATTTACTGAATCATCTTTTATATATAGGTTGTTGAGACCTAGAAATTTACCAAGCTTATCTGCTTTTTTTAACGGAGTAAAACCAGCGGTAAGACCAACTGTAGGGTTTTCTACTGGAAGCAAGTCTATATATCTCCACAAACTTTTAGGGCCATGAGATATTTTTTCTTTATTTATCGTGCTTTTAATATAGTCATAATCATAATTTACTTCCAAAGGACCAAAACAAAACTCACAAACGTGTATTGGTTCTATAGGATATTCACGCTTGCACTCTCTACACTTTAGTCCTTTGAGTTTTGCCATTTCCTAAAAACCTCCAAAAATGTGATAAATAATTATTATAACTCTTTTATACAGCGCTAGGCATATTTTCTTGTTTAGATGCTTTTATAGTCTGGAACAAGCTTCTGCCAGTTTTCTTTCTCGCTATCTCCATAAGACCAAGGGCCGTATATCCATAAACTGTGGTTTGGACATTATCTTTTGAAAAGCCATTTTTTAAAACATTGAGCACTTCTTTCCTATGCTCTTGATCTTTCATAAAGATAAAATCTATCATTACAATGCCACCAATATTTCTAAGCTTTAGCTGTCTTGGTATTTCCTTTGCGGCTTCTAGATTTGTAGAAAAAGAGCTTGATTCTATACAATCACAAGTATTTTTACCGCTATTTACATCTATTGTAGTCATAGCCTCCGTTTCTTCTATTACCAAAAA
Source organism: Hydrogenobaculum sp. (assembly GCA_002878215.1). Classification (GTDB taxonomy): domain Bacteria; phylum Aquificota; class Aquificia; order Aquificales; family Aquificaceae; genus Hydrogenobaculum. Next base: position 10,233 of record PNJC01000072.1, read on the forward strand.
ACCGCCGCTTTCTAGCCATACATACTTGCTTAAGAGTCTGTTTATATGCTTTTCTACTTCGTATAAGTTTTCTAACTTCTGGTTATCGATAATCATTTCAACGTTTATATTTAAATCGTTTGACAATATGAAGCTAACTATGTTGTTGTAAATTTCTATATCAGATACTACAATTTTCTCTATACCACCAACATAATCTTTTATCATTGATATATAACATGGTTCTTTAGGTTCTAATTGCATAATAGCTTTGTTAGATATGTTTCTTATAAGTTTTGATTTTTTTCTATAAAATTCTAACTCTTGTTCTATTTTTGATATATCCACATTTTTAGCTTGGCTCCTAATAATTACGGATTCTTTTTCTTTTAAAAGCCCATAAACTTTATCAACGTAATCGCTTTTAACGTTCTCATCAAAAAGATGTGAGGTTTTTACAGATTTATCAGTTTCGTAGTATATTATGTACTTTCCTTTAAAAGAGAGTTTGGTGGTTAATTTAGCTCCTTTAAATTTGGATGGTTCTTTTTTTACTTGAACAACAACATAATCTCCTATTTTATATTCTTTATCAGCTTCTTTGAAAGGCAGATATCCATCTTTTTTTAAACCTATATCAACAAAATATCCTTCTACCCCGTTTGCGATAGATTTTATCTTACCTAAAAAAATAGATGAGCTATATTCGGGATCATTTACATTGTCTACTTTAATATCTAAAAGTTCGTTACTTTTAAAAAGCATTGAAAATATTAAATCATTCTTTTTATATACTACCAATTTCATCTTTTATATTATCTAACATTTTTAATATTTTAGCCGCCCTATCAAAAGATTCATCTTCTAAGCCGTCCAAAAATTGTCCTAACATATCCATGAGTTTATTACCGTCTTTCCTAGTATAGGAAGTCCCATCTTCTAAAATAATTTCTTCATCTGCGAAGTTCATAAAAATGCTTCCTTTGCTGGTGTGGACGGTCCAACTTCTATCTATAAAATGATGATTCCAAGCTACTTGTAACTGGAACGGTATTTCGTTGTTTACTTTTCCTGTTAGCTCCCAGATATGCCCAACTCTAACGTTTTCTATTGTAACATCGCCAAACAGATACAATAGATTGTACAAGTCGTGCCAAGCTAAATCCCATATAGGGTTTATATAGCCTCTTCCTTTGTTTAGTCTTTTGATTTCTATGTATTTTGGTTTTATATGTTTTGGAAATTCTTTTATGCAAAGCGAGAATCTTTCAATTTCTGATATCCATATTCTATTCTTGAATTCTGATAAGCTTATAAACTCTTCATAAGATGTCGCTGGTGGTTTTTCTATGAGTATATCAACTCCAATGTTTAACAACATTCTTGCTATATTTACGTGCTGAGTAGGATCTGTTGCTACTATAGCCTTAGAGATGGATGAATTTAAATCTCCTATATCGCATACATAGGGAAATCCTTTGTCTAATACTTTATTAATATCTCTATCACAAAGCACTATATCATTGGTTAACTGCTTCAGTACGTTTAGATATTTATTGCCCATATTACCAACGCCTATCAATACGATATGGTTTTGTGCGCTCATAGCTCACCTAGCTTGTAAGATTTCACTAAAAGTCTTTGTTGTTCTATTATGTAGCTTCTTATGTCCTCTTCTTGCTCTTTTGTTATATTCTCAAATTTTATACCATAACAAAAATGGTCTACAGCATCAAATTTATTTCTTATGGTACCAAATATTATTAAATCTTTATCGTATATACGGAACTTTACAAATACCTTCTGAAGATCAGACAAAGATACACTGGTGCAAAACCTCGTTCCCCCTATGCTCAAATCCTTTATTACTCCTTCTATAAACTTGTCTTCTTCTGGTTCTGGTAAAATCTGTTCTTTTTCATAAACTTCAAGCTCCTCAGCTGTAGGGATATATATATGTGCTTTTAAGCTTAGCTCAATTCTTACCGCATCTCTAATAGGTACCCTTACAACCTTGTCTGAGTGCTCTACTTTGTATAAAATCCTACCAGAATCCTCAGATATCCCAACAACCTTAGAACTAAAAGATGTTTGAACGTAGTCTTGGGTGATAAAACTAAACGTTATAACATCTCCTATTTTGATAGGGCTTTCGTTAATGTTGTAAAGCGCCAAATAGATATATTTTTCGTCTTTATCCCATACAACAGCGTCGTATTGTCTTTCATTAAACAAAATCTTTCCACTTTGATATAGCTCTATGTCTTTTGTGGTTGATATAGGCAAAAACCATGGTACATGATCAAAGCCAAGCTTATGTCTTATTTGGTTTATAATATCTGCGAAAGATGTATCGTTGTTTAAGATTTTTGATGCTACTATTTCAAAAACCTTTTTATTGTTGAAAACAAGTGCAATATTCCATCTGTAATCTGATGAATATCTCCACAAAAGCTCTGCTTCCAAATCTGATAGCCCATATTCTTTAGCTTTTTTGAAAAATTCTTCTTTTATTTTATTTCTTTTTTTAATTTCTACAATTGCATAAGGAAGTAGAAAAAATAAAAATATAACTACCAATAGCATCCATAGGACTATTATTATGTTTGTGGTATTTGAGCTACTATACCATATATTTACCGCCTGCTGTAAAGTATTCATTAAATCTTATTCGGAATTTTGCAGATATCTTTCAGCAGCCATGGCAGCTATACAACCCTCTCCAGCAGCAACAACGACTTGACCTGTTTGACCACTTCTACAATCCCCAGCGGCGAATATGCCAGGTACTGAAGTTTCCATGTTGTCGTTTACTTTTATATATCCATATTCATCCATTTCCACCAAATCTTTTACTATGTCTGTGGCTGGTATCATACCTATAAATATAAAAACGCCGTCTACAGCTAACGTTGAATGCTCACCAGTCTTTGTATCTTCTAACAGTAAAGAGCTAACAAAATCGCTACCTTGTATAGCTTTCACAACCTTATTTGGTATGAATTCAATTTTTGGGTTTGCAAAAAGTCTATCTTGAAGAAGAGGTTTAGCTCTTAATTTATCTCTTCTATGTATAAGATAAACTTTTGAAGCAAAGCGTGTTAGAAAATTTGCTTCTTGGACCGCTGAATCTCCACCGCCTACAACTGCTATTGGCACATCTTCAAAAAGAGCGCCATCGCAAGTGGCACAATATGAAACTCCTCTATTCAAAAATTCTTTTTCTCCTGGTACATCAAGGGTTCTCATTCTGGCGCCGGTGGTAATTATAACGGTTTTAGCTTTTAATTCTGATCCATTATCAAGTTTAAGGGTTTTAATATTATCGTTGTTGTTTTCTACAGATATCACACCTTGCCTATGGATTTTAAGGCCAAATCTCTCTGCTTGAGCCTTAAATTTGTTGGTAAGCTCTTTGCCGCTTATGCCCTCCGGAAACCCAGGATAGTTTTCTACCAAATCAGTTATGGCTATTTGACCACCGAGCGTTGATTTTTCTAAAAGTATAACATCCATCTTCGCTCTAGCACAATAAAGGCCGGCCGTAAGACCAGCCGGACCACCACCAACTATTACACAATCGTAAATTTTATGAGTGTTTATCATAAATTGTTTTTGATCATTTTTCTTAAGCTATCTTCTGGCTGAACACCAACTCTAGTATCTACCACTTCGCCGTTCTTAAACATCATTATGGTAGGTATAGCTCTAATACCATATCTCATAGATACACCTGGGTTATCGTCTGTGTTCAGCTTACCTACTTTTATTTGGCCAGCAAATTCACCAGCTAGCTTCTCAACTACTGGAGCTATGATTCTGCAGGGCCCACACCAAGGTGCCCAGAAATCAACCAAAACTGGAACAGAAGAGTTTATTACTTCGCTTTCCCAGTTGGCGTCTGTAAGTTCAACAACATTATTTGCCATCTTGAACCTCCTTAAACAATAAATTATAAACTTCTATAGCTCTTTTGTCCTTGATAAAATAACATATTATAGATCCTTCTCTTTTCCATCCTACAATACCTTTTGAGCGAAGTATGGCAAGGTGCTGAGATATATTTGGCTGTGGAATACCTAAAACATCTCCTAGATTTTTTACACATTGTTTATGTTCTATCAGAAGTTCCACAATCCTCAACCTTACCGGATGCCCTAAGGCTTTTAAAAATTCGGCTATATCTACTAATGTTTCTTCTTTGTCCACTTCTATGCTCATAATGAAAATATTATAAACTAATTTTTTTATATTATGCATTTTTTTTAAAAGCTTTTAAAAATAAAGGGCGCAAGGCCCTTAATTGGGAATGGACAAAGCGCGGTTTAGAAACTATATTGAACATTTATATAAAATGTACGACCAGGCTCTGGCAGTTTTACACCTATATTAAAAGGATTTGAGTAATAGTCGTTGTAGCTATAATACTCTTGATTTAACAGGTTGTCTATCCCCAAAGTTATGCTTGCTCCATTTTCAAGATTTAGACCACCGTAGACGTTTATTATGCCGTATCCCGGTATTTTTTGCTCTTTTAAGTCTGTATTTACTTTGTTTTGCGTGCTGTCTAAAATTGTTTCTATAGTCCCAAAGTACTTTTTATCGTCATATCTTAACGACAAAATTTCTCTTAAAGGCGGTATATCTGGTAAATTTGGGCTTGTGATGTGTTTTGATTTATCTGTAATTTGGTAACCTCTCACATACGATGTTTTAGAGTCCAAGCTTATAGTTTTTGTTAGTCTATAAGAAGTATCTATATTTAAGCCATCCATAAAAGCCGTTGTATTCCAATATTCATTTATTATACCTTTTGGATTTGTATCTTGTTTATCTTGTTTATATTGGGTAATTGTTATATAGTCTTCTATATATCTATAATAGGCATCAAGATTTAAGGAAAACTTATCGTATTTTGATGAAAAGCCTACATCAACTTCGTTGTTTTTGGCAGGTTTTAGGTTTGGATTTCCTATCCAATATTTGCCCATGCCATTGTTCATCATGTTTATCAAGTATATATACCTTTCTTCTGGGTCTGGTACTCTTACAGTATGTCCAAAACCTGCATAAAACGTATTGTTTTCGTTTAAGGGTTTTTCTAATTTTATATAACCGCTTAAGTATGTGTCTGTTTTATCGGATGGGTTTACACCGTACAACGATTCGTACAACGATTTATGGTTTATTGTAATATAACTCGAATTTTTGGCTATCAAAGAGCCGTCTGGAGAAGATTTTGTGTTGTCTATTCTCAAGCCAAGCGATAGTTTTAGGTTTTTAAAAACCAAGAAACTCTTTTTAGCAAAAGCACCTAAATTTGTTATAAATACATCTGGTATTATGTAAGGAGGAGGAGGTGTCATCCTATTAGGAGTTTGCATACTATTAGGAGTTTGATTTACTACGTACCAATTTCTTCGATAAAAATCTATTCCAAAATTAATATTTAAAATATCTGCCGATATAGATGAACCATAGGTTTTTGTCCTGGCGTAGGTGGCCATGTACTTTTTTTGTCTAAATTGGTTTGTCATAAGATGATAGACATCTGTGTAGTAAGTTTTAAATCTAATATTTTTTAAGTCCTCTGAAATATTGTCTTTATCTATGTGAAAATTTACTATATTTGATCTATCGTATATAGCATCCATGCTAAGAAAAGGATATAAAACGTTGTTGGCGCTTTGTTTTATGTAAGAAAGCCCTATGTCTGTATCGGTAGTTGGTGTGAAGCCAAACTTCGCCATGTAAGAGTTTATGTTAAAATCGTGGGTTGGAGTTGATTTATATTCGTTTGGTATATAATTTGTTATTTTAACACCGTGAGCGTCTTTATAGGGTTCTGCGGTTTTAAAAGAGTATCCCGCTACGAAGTAAAATTTACCATTGTTGTAAGAGGCTTCTACGTTTGGATTTAAAAATCCGTAAGAATTTGCGTTAAAAGATAGGTTAGAATGAAAACCAAGCTTTGGATATATAGTTTTAACATCTATTAGCCCACCCATAGACCCCTGATGTGTAATATCGTAAGGACCATATACAATCTTAACACCTTGTATAAAGTTAAGCGGTATGTGAAAAGCTGGTACATCCATCCTAGATGGACAAGCCCCATATATTCTTGCCCCATCTATTAAAAGGTTTATATTGTCTCTGTTTAAACCATTTAAGACTATATCGTTTGCAATAACACCTTTGGAATAGTTGAATATGCCTACTTCTTTATTTAATGCTTGTGCTAAATCTAAGCTATTGTTTCTACTTAGATTTTTCTTGCTTTTAAAAGCTTCAAAACTTTTTGGTAAACCAAATATCTTTAACGGTTTTAGTATGAAAACGCTTGATAAATCGTTTGCCAGCCCAGCCGACGATAATACACAAAGACTAAGAAGCACTTTTCTTACCATTTCCTATCCTCCTTTAGCTTAACTTATTATAAATTTTAACATAAATTAGATGTTAATTCAAGATAATTTTTTCCAAAATCGACTTTACAATAATTTAGAAGAAGAGCTATATTGATATATCAAACTTTTGCATTGTTATATATTGATTGCTTTATAAATATCATGTATCTTGTCAGTTATGGAGGGTTTGCTAATCTTTGATGTTGTCGCTATTGAAATTTGTCTTTTCATGTCGTTTAGACTTATTTCTAAATATCCAATTTTTTGATTAGAATTTATTGGAAATTTTAAATGATGTTTAATTGATATAGAAAAGTTAATCTTAAGACCAGGATATTCTGTTATAGATAAAGATTTCATAGCAATTAACTTAGTTTGCTTATTGCCTATATTTAAAAAGCCTATTTCCTCACCCTTTTTTACAATATCTTCTTTAAAAAGTTCATTAGAGAGTTGTTTAACTATATATTTACCATCTTTTAACGCATCCATGAGAGGCTCTTTGCCGTTTACTCCAAGCAAAACCCCAAGCATATGTATATTATGTTTTACTGCATAAAAGATAAAATTACCTGGACCCAAAAACAAATTTGTGTAAATTGCGAAATTTTATGTTTAAATA
>PNJC01000111.1 GCA_002878215.1 Hydrogenobaculum sp.
TCTTTCCCTCATCTTCTGAAGCACTTCCACTGCAAAGGTTTTCCCCTCTTTTGTGTTTATACCTTTGCCTAAAAAGTTTAGCAAAGACTCATGCATACCCACAATCCCTATAGTAGAAAAATGATTATCGAAAGAGTTTAAATAAGAAGCTGTATAGGGCATTAAACCAGCTTTTAAGTTTCTTTCAACTACGCGTCTTTTTATCTCCAAAGATTCTTTGGCAATATCCATCATTTCAAAAAGCATTGAAAAATACTCTTCTTTTGTTTTAGCCAAATATCCTATACGAGGTAAATTTATGGTAACAACACCTATGCTACCAGTTTTATCAGCCGCACCAAAAAGTCCGCCCATTCTACTTCTTAATTCGCGTAAATCCAACTGCAATCTACAACACATAGACCTAACATCGCCAGGTTTTAAGCTAGAGCTTACAAAGTTTTGGAAATAAGGCGTGCCGTATTTTGCTGTCATCTTCCAAAGTAGCCTTGCGTTTTCACTATAAAAGTCAAAATCTTTTGTAATGTTGTAAGTAGGTATTGGAAAAGAAAATATCCTACCAGCGTAATCACCTTCAAGCATCACCTCTATAAAAGCTTTATTTATGATGTCCATCTCTTTTTGAAAATCTCCGTAATAGCCTATATCAGGCCTTTCCTCACCACCTATTATCACGGGTTTATTTTTCATATCTTCTGGTACTGTCCAATCAAAGGTAAAATTTATAAAAGGTGGTTGAGAACCCCATCTTGATGGAACATTCATAGCAAAAACCATTTGCTGAATTAGTTGTTTAACATCTTGATAATCAAGGTTATCAACCCTTACAAAGGGTGCCAAAAACGTATCCACAGAGTTAAAAGCCTGTGCTCCAGCAAACTCCATTTGCATTACACCAAGAAAATTCACAATTTGCCCAGTAAGAGCCGATAAGTGTTTTGCCGGGCCAGCTACAATTTGACCATAGCCACCCCTAAAACCCTTTCTAAGCAAATCCTCCATAGACCATCCTGCACAATAAGCCACTATACCGTGAGATAGGTCGTGTATATGAATATCGGCACTTTCATGGGCTTTTCTGATATATTCAGGATAAACGTTTTTAAGAGTATAATTTGCTATAACAGACCCGGCTACATGTAAATATAAACCTGGATAAGAAAAGCTTGAGTTAGAATTTTCAAAAGTTCTCCAATCTTCTTGGCTAATGTAATTTTTTACCAATTTGTCTATGTCTATAGTGGTATTTTCCAAATTTACCAAACCAGCCTCACTTTCTCTTATCCTCTCTCTTTCTCTCCTATAAACTATATAAGCTCTTGCTACCTTTGAAAAGCCATGCGCTATAATCGTCTCTTCCACTATGTCTTGGATTTGCTCTAGCGCTATAACGCTCAGCCCCCTTTTACATATAGCACTTATCACCTCTTCAGCAATATCTTTTATATAAGCGTTGTCTATTCCTTTAAACTCCGAAACCGCATCAAAAGCCTTTTCTATAGCCTTTTCTATCCTGCTTACATCAAAATCTACCTCTGTAACGTTGTCTCTCTTTAAAACCCTTGGCAGACTTGTGAACCGTGGCAGACTTGTAGATCGTGGCAGACTTGTAGATCGTGGCAGACTTGTTTTTACATCAAAAAATAATTCCATAGAAACCTCCTTATAATAAAAATCAATAGTATTATGATAACATTTATTCACTATTTGTATATGATTTATATCGTAATATTCTTTAAGTCTTTAGAAATATGAAAATTTTGTTAATAACTAACGCAAGAAGCACACACATCAAAGCTTCTAAGAGATAAGTAAGCCTCTACATCGGAAGAAAGCCCAACGATAGATTCTTGAGCGGGACTCATATCTTCATCGTAGCTGCCAAGGTTCCACAAAGTAGGTGTGACTATCTTATAATCTTTTACAAGACCGTTTTCTATATTTATTTCGTGTATAAGAGTACCCCTTGCCGCTTCTACAACACCTACTCCTTTTCCTGTAAAAGGCTCTTTTATAGGTGGTTTGATATAAGAAGGTTCCTTGATATTTACAGCATCCAAGGCATCTTTTATTAAAAGAGTTAGAGAAACTATTTCGTCTATTCT
>PNJC01000034.1 GCA_002878215.1 Hydrogenobaculum sp.
ATTAGTTCATTGTTCTCTAACATACCAACATCTCTTATCTTAGCTTCTTCAAATCTACCTTCTTGTAGCAATCCAAAATTTTTTATGAGCTTATTAAACATATCTATGTAAGGTTTTGAGAATCTGAAAATGGAATAAGATATAGCTCCAAAAAGCCCAACAAATATCAACAGTGTTGTTAACATTACTAAAAACGCTTTATATCTTATGTCTGTAGCGTCAAGTGTTATATCTATAGCGCCTAGTACTTGGCCGTTTTGAACTTCATGACACTGAAGACAGTTCAATATGCCTTTGTTTGAAGCTTTGTATGGGATTATATCTCTAACTAAGACCTTTGACGGACTTTCGTATATTTTGTAAACGGGCTTTCCCGTTAAAAGCACAAGTTTTTCTAAGTTATCTCTTGGTTGTTCTGTTGGAAGCCCTGGCCCAAATTGTTTATCTACTGCTTCCCCTCTTACTATATGTATATTTGTTATGCCTTTTACTCGTTCTAATCTTTTGATGTAGGATTCTCTATCTTTGATAACACCCATTACCATTAAAGATGTCAACCCATCTCTCACAATGCCAGCGACGGTATTGGCTTTTGATAATGCGTATCTTATGCCTTGCTCTCTGAAGGATATGGCAAATATACTCTCCATTATAATAACAGTTGATATCATAAGCACAAGTAGTCTAAATACAAGCTTATGAGTTATTGATGTGGCTATAAACCTTTTTATTTTGTAAAACAATTGCATACTCATATATTATATTACAAAACAAGCCTATAAAGTGTATTATTTTTCTCTGTATAGACTGTATATAAAAAATCCTCCCAATAAAAACATAACTGCTAATATGGCTATTAAAGCTTTTATATATATCATTCCATTTTCGTAAATACGTATATAAACCCAAATACTATAGGTATAAATATAGGTGCTATCACAAAAGCCCAAAAACTAAATTTTTCCATAAAGAGCACACCTCCTTAGTATTATTATAACCAACCATTGTGCAAATTTTATAAATTTTTGTGATATAATCTTTTCTATGGATATAATAAGTATGATGAAACAGCTTAAAAGCTTAGAGACAGAGTATGAGAAACTAAAAACTGAACTTGCTTCTAAAGAGCATATGTTAGAACGAGCAGGTATTACTATGAAGTTTGATGGTCTTGGCAATATAAAAGATTTTAGCATATCAGAAGATGTGGCTTCAAAACCTATAGCAGAATTTAAAGATGACCTTAAAAGTCTCATAGAAGAATATCAAGATATGGTAAAAGAAAATCTTACTAAAGCTATGAAAGATAGATTTTTAGGGAGTCTTCCTTTTGGCTTTTGAGGATTTTATACCAAGAAACCTTCTAAAGGCTTTAGAAGATATAAAAAACATACCTGGGTATGGAGAGAAAAACGCCTCAAGGTTTGTATATGGCTTTTTAAAGTTAGATGAAATAAAAAAAGAGAGCATAGTAAAAAGCTTAGAAAATCTTTTTTCTATAAGGCAATGTAAAGAGTGTAACATACTTACAGATCAAGAGGTTTGTGCTATATGCTCTAATCCAAAAAGAAGCAAAAAATACATAGCTGTAGTAGAAGAATCTCAAGATGCCTATAAGATAGAAAAATTGGAGCGTTTTAAAGGCGTATATCATATTTTGGGAGGACGTATAAGTCCATTAGAGGGTATAGCACCAGAAGATTTGAGTATAGAGCTTTTAAAAGAAAGAATAAAAAAATACAACCCAAAGGAGATAATAATAGCTACCAATCCAAACCCTGAAGGTGAGGCCACAGCTAATTATCTTATAAGAATACTAAAACACTACAATGTAAAAATAACCCGCATAGCTACAGCTATTCAGTTTGGCACTCTAATAGAGTATGTAGATGACCTATCTTTGGAAGAGAGTATAGAGAGGAGAGAATAGTTTTACACTTCTTCATAGGTTATCCCCATAAGCCTTGCAAGTTCTTTTGGATCTGGGCTAAACTTTAGAGCGTCTTCTTTTGTTATAAGCCCCATACCGTATAGTTTTTTCAAATGCTGATTCATGG
>PNJC01000085.1 GCA_002878215.1 Hydrogenobaculum sp.
AGTTTCTTTGTTAAGCGTAGTAGGATTGTTTGATGTGGGAGGCTCTTTGGCTATAGTAGGGTTATTTTCTCTATTATTTGCTGTTTCTATCTGACCGTTGCTTTCTTGTTTTTGCGGTGCTTGTATTTTTGTATTGGTATCGCTAATACTTTCGTTGTTTAAGTTTTTAGCGTTTTTTACAGTGCTTGCTTTATTATTTTCAACATCTTGTTCTATCTGTTCATACTCTTTTTTAGTTTGTTTTGGTTGGTTTACATCCTTATTTTGCGTATCTTTTGTGTGGATATCCGTTGCTTTTTCGTCTTGAGTGCTTACAGGTGTGTAATCTTTAGGTAGTTGATATTCTCTGGTGTCGTTTATTTCTACATTTATCTTGATATTCTCAGATTTATACGATATATTTTCAGTATTACCTAATTGCTCTCTTTTGATATGTTGGTCCTCTACTTGTCTATTTGTCTGCATGCTTTTGGATATGATTTTATTTGAGGGTATATCGCTTTCTTTTAAATCTTTTTCCGTTGATTTTGCTTGATAATTATTGAGGCTATCTGCTATATTTTCATCGCTTTGATTTTTGGTGGTGTTGTCTTGGGTAGATGCATCTTCTTTTATAGGAATTTCTACATAGTCTTTTTGGGATGGTTCTTCTAAAGTTTTTATGTTGCTCTCTGAATGTGAGTTTGTTTCAATATCTTTGAAAGGTTTGATTTGACTTAGCATATTGTCTAAATTTACTTTTTGGGCTTTTAACGAGATTAATGTTTCTGATATATTTTCTTTTTCTAATATTAAACTAAAAGATATAGAAGATATATGAGATGATATATCTTTTTGCGAGAGTATGTGTTTATCAAGATTTGACAATATGGAATCTAAGAAGCTTGATGCGTTTGTTGAAGTTTTTATTATTTCTTCGTGTATTGATATGGATATGAAAAATGTTTCATTTGATTTGGGATTTTGTATATTTTTTATAATATTTTCTATTGTGTTTGTATTAAAATTTGGGTTTATATCCTTTGAGAGTTTTTCTATATCTTTTAGTAAACCCACTGCAAAGTTTTTGGTGTTGTTGTCTAATGTTAATTTTATCGAAACATCGTTGGTGCCTTGGTTTTTATCGTTTGAAGGTATGTTGTGAGATAACGTATTGGTTATATTTTGAAAAAAACTAAAAATATCTTGAAATATTTTGTTTATATCCTTTAACACTTTATCTTTTTCTGAATGCTGTTTATATGTAAAGCTATCTAGTATATCTTTAAAATCTGTAGTTTTAAGTGCATCGTTTTGCAGTGTCTCTTCTTGTGTTTTTGGTGCTTGTATATTTGCTTTGCTTATCATGCTATCTAAAAGGTTTAAAACATTTAGCATATCCTAAATATAAAAATTCTGATAAAATATCATATGATATATGCTCATATATTAAGATTTCAAGGTAGAAAATGAAAATAGCTCATGTTATCAATACTTTAGCAGGTGCTGGTGCCGAGAGGGTTGCTTTGGATGTTTTTGAATGTTTCAAAGGATATGAGCAAGAGTTTATAGTAGCTAAAAACATTATAGATTACGAAATAGATTTTAAACCTAAGATACTATTTAATATTAAGAAGAAGCCGTTTTATATACCAGCTTTTTTATACGAAAAATTGCTTTTAAAGAAATTATCAGAAGCTTTAGAAGGTTTTGATGTGGTAATATCGCATTTAAGAGATATGAATACAAGGCTTTGTCTATTAAAAAAGCAAAATATTATAAAACCTAAATTAATTATTGTAGAACATGTTACCAAAGAGCTTTATTCTGAAAAAGAGGTAAAAGCTGTAAAAAATCTTTATAAATATGCAGATGTTGCAGTAGGTGTATCAGAAAAAGTGGCAAGAAATTTGGAAGAATATGGTGCTAAACATATAGTAGTTATAGAAAACTCTATCGATCATGAAAAGATAAAAAGACTTTCTTTAGAAGAAGATGTAAAATATGACAAATTCACTTTTTTAAGCGTTGGTAGGTTAAGCGAAGATAAGGATTATAATACGCTTTTAAAAGC
>PNJC01000038.1 GCA_002878215.1 Hydrogenobaculum sp.
TTATAATAATATGGATGAACATAAAAGTAATAGCAATAGACGGTCCGGCTTCCAGTGGAAAGTCAAGCTTATCACGGGCGCTTTCCAAGATTTTAGGATACGTTTATTTCAATACTGGGCTTGTTTATAGGGCTATTGGTTTTTTAAAAGCTAAAAACGTAGATTTTTTTGAAGCCATAGAGAAAAATGCTTTAGTATTTGAGCTTTTAGTAGGAGAAACCAAAGTAATTTTTGAAAAAGAAGATATAACACAGGAGCTTACAAAAGAATACGTAGGAGCTTTGGCTTCTGAGGTTGCAAAAGAACCTAGTTTAAGAGAAAAAGTCATAGTTTTTCAAAGGTCTTTGGTGAAAGATAACGCTGTAGTAGAAGGAAGAGACGTCGGCACTCACATATTTAAAGATGCAAATATAAAGTTTTTCATAGATGCGGATCCAAAAGAAAGAGCTTTGAGAAGGTATTTAGAAGAAGGTGGGTCTTACGATGATATTTTAAATAAAATCCTAAAACGAGATGAAACCGATAAAAATAGAAAAGACTATCCTTTTAAACCAGCAGAAGATGCGATAAAAATAGACACCACTTGTATGACAAAAGAAGAGGTAATAAACCTTTGCATGGAATATATTAAAAAGGTTTTATGAAAGAACATATTGCCCTTCTTATAACCGGTGCTAGCGGAAGCGTATACGCTTTGAGGATTTTTGAGCTTTTAAAAGAAAGATACGACCTACATTTAGTAATGTCAAAAACCGCAAAATACGTTATGAGCTATGAAACAGGCGTTGGAGAAGAGTTTTTTAAAAAAGAAGCGAAAGTTTACGATTATTCAGATTTTGCAGCACCTATATCAAGCGGGTCTTTTCTTTGCAAATTTAAAGGGGTGTTGGTTGTCCCTTGCTCAATGGGAACCTTGGGAGCTGTGGCAAGCGGCGTAGCTCAAAATCTCATACATAGAGTATGCGATACAGCCCTAAAAGAGAGAGTACCTCTTGTAATGCTTGTAAGAGAAATGCCCTATAATTCTATTCACCTTGAAAACATGCTAAAGCTAACAAACGCCGGTGCCATTGTAATGAGTGCAAGTCCTGGTTTTTATCACAAGCCAAAAACTTTAGAAGAAAGCATAGATTTTGTGGTAGGTAAAGTGCTTGATGTACTGAGAATAGAACACAACATCTATAAGAGGTGGAAATCCTAATGAGAATAGTATTTTGTGGCACATCCTCTTTTGCGGTGCCTTCTTTGGAGCTTTTAGCAAAAGATTTCGAAGTATCACTTGTAATCACCCAACCAGACAAACCAGCTGGTAGAGGTCAAAAGTTAACACCATCTGCCGTAAAACAAAAAGCCTTGGAGCTAAATTTAAAAATCTCACAGCCAGAAAAAATCTCTTTTTTAAAAGAAGAGCTTTTAAATCTAAAACCAGATATTATGATAGTGGTATCTTACGGTCAGATAATACCAAAATCCATGCTTGAAATACCTAGGTTTAAATCCTTAAACCTCCACGGGTCAATACTGCCAAAGTATAGAGGCGCTGCCCCCATTCAAAGGGCTTTGATGCAAGGAGAAAAAGAAACAGGAAATACGGTAATCCTCATGTCTTCTAAGATGGATGAAGGAGATATCCTTTCTATGGAAAAAACGCTTATAGAAGAACAAGATAACTACGAAACGCTTTCTAACAAACTATCAATCTCTGGTGCAAAGCTTTTAAAAGATACAATCTTAAACTGGGTAGAAGGTAACATCACACCAACGCCCCAAAACCACCAAGAAGCCACATACGCTATGCCTATTTTAAAAGAAGAACTAAGGATATGCTTTAAAACAAGCGCTTTTAGCATACACAACAAAATAAGAGGCTTATATCCAAACGCATACGGAGTTTCAAACAACCACAACATCAAAATCCTAAAAACAAAGATATTAGAAAAAGATCTAGGCTTAAAACCAGGAGAGCTCTTACAAGAAGGGAAATCCCTTTTTGTGGGAACAGGAGATTATCCTTTGGAGATTTTAGAGATTATGTCTTTAAAGGGTAAAAGAGTATCTGGTAAAGAGTTTGCAATGGGCTATCTAAACCAAATAAAGCAATTTTATTAAAATGGTCTTTGAGCTTTTTAAAGAAAATGTAGAACTGTTTAATTTTATAAACCACCATCACGATAAGTTTTTTGATAGATTTTTTTATACGTATACATCCCTTGGCTCTGGTTGGGTATTGTTGCCTTTTTTAGCTTACATATATACATTTAGAAGGTATAAGTTAAAAGTTTATCTTGTGGCTCTTATTATAGAGACAATCCTTGTAGTGAGTTTGAAAAACATCTTTGATGAGCCAAGACCAGCTACGCTTTTAAAAAACGTTCATCTTTTATACAAGCTATATTGGGGCTCTTTTCCATCTGGAGACACTGCGATGGCTTTTGTGATAGCAATGGTGGGTTCTTACAACGAAAAGCCCATTGTTAAGATATTGTTTTTTTCTTACGCTTTTTTAATAATATATGAAAGGTCTTACGTAGGGGTGCATTTTCCCCTTGATACCATAACAGGAGCTTTGATAGGTGTTTTTAGCTTTTATGTGGCAAAGGCTTTGGTGGATAGTTCTTTTAAAAGCTCAATATAGGTGGGGTTTGTTTGTAAAGTAGGTACTCTCACGAAGTGCTCTATGCCAAGGTCTTTAGCCATATTTTTGTAAAGGTAATCCATCTCGTAAAGAGTTTCAGAATGCTCTGATACAAAGCTTATTGGTACAAGACATAGTTTTTTTACACCTTGCTTTGCCAAGTTTTCTATGGTTTTATCGGTGGCTGGTTCTAGCCATTTCACAGGTCCAACTTTGCTTTGATAAGATATCATATGTTTGTTTTTAAAGTTTTTCATGATAAGCTCTACAGATTTCTCTATTTGGTCTTTGTATGGGTCTCCTTTGTCTATTATTTTCTGAGGTAAGCTGTGGGCTGAGAACAATATAAAATATTCATCGTCTATATGTGAATTTTTAATATTTTCTGTCCAAGCTTTTATAAAAAGCGGATGATCGTGATAATCTCTTATCTCTTTTACAGGTATATCTTTTAAGCTTGATTTTTTAAAAAGCCTATAAAACTCTTTAAAAGAAGAGCCAGTGGTGGTAGAACTATAATGTGGATAAAGAGGCAAAAGTACTATCTTAGAAGGTTTTACCTTTTCTAAGTTTTCTATGGCCTCAGAGGTAAAAGGATGCCAGTATCTTAAAGCTATCTCCACTACAAAATCGTCTTTTAAAGCTTCTTGAAGGGCTTTTGCTTGTAAAATAGTTTGCTCTTTTTGAGGGGATTTTCCACCCATTATCTTGTAATAATACGCTGTTTTTTTGGCTCTAAAAGTGGATATAAAAAAAGCCACAGGTTTTTGGATGAGCCTTGGAATTTGAATGATATCGTGGTCTGAAAAAAGGTTGTATAAGAAAGGGCGAATGGCGGACATAGAGTCTGGTCCGCCCATGTTTAAAAGTACTACAGCAGTCTTTGACATTTAAAAAAATTTATACTTCTTTTCTTAATTTTAAAGCCATCTCCATCATGTTTTTTAAAGCGGGTTTTACCTCTTCCCATCTTCTGGTTTTAAGACCGCAATCGGGATTTACCCATAAAAGCGATTTATCTAAAACCTTCATAGCTCTTTTCATAACTATCTCCATCTCTTCAACGCTTGGAATAGCCGGTGAGTGGATATCGTAAACTCCTATTCCTATTTGCCTGTCCCATTTACCAAACTTCTCAAAAGCCTCCAAGATTTCACCTTTACTTCTAGAGGCTTCTATGGATATCACGTCAAAGTCCATATCGTAAATCTTGTCTATAATGTCGTTAAACTCAGAGTAGCACATATGGGTGTGTATTTGAGTGTTTGGATTGGCGTTTGAGCAAAGTCTAAAAGCTTTTATAGCCCAGTCAAAGTATTCTTCCCAGTCCTTTTTCTTTATGGGTACTCCTTCTCTAAATGCTGGTTCATCTATTTGTATTATTTTTATACCGCTTTTCTCTAGGTCTTTTACTTCATCCAATATAGCCAAAGCTATTTGATAAGCCACCTCTTTTTTAGGTATATCTTCTCTGTAAAAGCTCCAATTTAGTATGGTAACAGGACCTGTAAGCATACCTTTTACCGGTTTTTGGGTTTTTGACTGAGCATAGAGAATCTCCTTTAGAGTCATCGGCTCGTCTCTATAAACATCACCGTATATGATAGGTGGTCTATAGCCTCTAGACCCATATGATATAATCCAGCCGTGCTCTGTGGTGGCAACACCTTTTAGCTTTTCTGCAAAAAACTCCACCATATCAGTTCTTTCAAATTCACCGTGCACCAACACATCAAGCCCGATTTCTTCTTGGAAGGATATGACGTTGTCTATTTGTTTTTTAATAAAAGCTTCATACTCTTCTTTTGATATCTTACCAGATCTAAAAGCGCTTCTTGTCTTACGCACCTCTTCGGTTTGAGGGAAAGACCCTATGGTGGTAGTTGGGAAAATAGGCAAATTTAGTATGCTTTGCTGAAGCTTTATGCGTTCTTTGTAAGGAAGAGCCCTTTCAAAATCGCTATCTTTAAGAGCTTTTATACGGTCTATTACCGCTTGGTTTTTACCAAAAGCCGTTCCAAACAACTCTTTTGAAGCCTCTACGTCTTTTAAACTTTCTTTATCCCCTAAAAAGGCGTTTTTGAGGGTTTTTAGCTCTTCTAGTTTTTGCTTGGCAAAGCTAAGCCTTTTTTTCAAATCAGGGTCTAACTTTGTTTCATGCTCTACGTTCACTGGAAGATGGAAAAGTGGAGAAGAGTTTGAAATAGACAAAGAGGGTGCAATTTTAGAAAGCTCTTCTATTAGCTTTAGCTTTTCTTCTAAGTTCGCTCTCCAGACTTGACGTCCGTTTATCACACCAGCTATTAGCTCTTTGTCCTTTGGAAAGCCGTATTTTCTTAGGTTTTCAAGATTTTCAGAGTTTGAGCACAAATCAAGCCCTATTCTTTTTACAGGAAGATCTATAATATCCTTGTAAGCGCTGACGCTGTCGTAGTAGGTTATTAACTCTATATCTGATACTTGACTTAACTCTTCGTATATTTTTTTGACAGCTTTTACTTCATAATCTTTTAAATCAAACACCAAAGCTGGATCTTGTAGAGAAACTATACTTGCACCTTCTGTTTTTAAGTTTTTAAGAATATCTTTATACACTTCCAAAAGAGGTTCTAAGAAATAATAAAGGGTTTTTTCATCTTCTATCTTTGAGCTTTCCAAAACGCTAAAACCATCTTTTGTAGTTTTCTTATAAGTTTTTGAAAGTTTTAAAAATGTAAAAGGCGCTATCAGATAAGGCTTTGGGTTTTGGATATTCTGCTTTGCATTTATATAGCATCTTTTGGGTTTGTTTTCTAAAAGCCTAAAATTGTTTGATTCTAGTTCTGGGACTATGTAATGGTAGTTTGTATTGAAATATTTTGTCATCTCCATCGCAGATTTACCACGAGCCATTTCAAAATAGGTTTCAAGCCCTTTGTATTCTCCAAAACGAGATGGTATCATCCCCACCATCACAGCGGTATCTAACATAAAATCATAAAAAGACAATTCTCCCACAGGTATTTCATCTACGTTTTCTGAGTAAGCTTTTATCCTCTGGGCTTCTATGCTTCTCATCCCTTCGTAAAATTGGTCTTCTGTCGTAGCTTTTTTCCAAAAGTTTTCCAACACATTTTTAAACTCTCTTTTCTCACCTAGCTTTGGATAACCATACGCAAGTGCTTTCATAAAACCTCCTAAGCAAATTAAATAATTTATTATACCATATCAAAGATTTTCCAACACCCTTTTGGCTTGTTCGTATTCTTCTTTTGTAATCTCGCCTTTTAGATATTTATCGTTTAGGGCTTTTAACGTAGTGCTCTTATGACTTCCAAACAATTTTCCCATTATTCCCAAAATCCCAAAAACAAGTATCACCAAAGACAAAAGCCACAATATCATCACAAGCATAATTTTATTATACACAAACTTTAAGCACCTATTAAGTGTTATAATAAAACTATGGATACAAAAGATGCCAAAAAGTTGATAAGCTTGGCAAGAGAAAGCATCGAAACTGAGTTTGAAAACAAAGAGCCCTTCGTAGAAGAAGAAATAAAAACCAAGTTTTCAAACCCCCAAGGGGTATTTACCACACTAAATACATACAAAGACCATCAGCTTAGAGGATGTATAGGTTTTGTAGAAGCAAGATACCCGCTTTGGCTTGGAGTCATATACACAGCAAGGTTAGCGGCTTTTAAAGACCCAAGGTTTGAACCTTTAAAAAAAGAAGAGCTTGACAACATAGTGATAGAGCTTAGCATTTTGAGTACACCAAAACGCATAATACCTGACCCAAAATACATATGCATAGGAAAGGATGGACTCATAGTAAAATACGGTAAAATATCAGGGCTTTTGCTTCCACAAGTTGCTACAGAATACAATATGAACTGGGAAACATTTTTACAACATACGTGTTTAAAGGCTGGTCTTCCAAGGGATTGTTATAAAAACCCCCAGGTAGAAGTCTACTCTTTTTCTGCTGAAGTTTACAAAGAGCTAAGTCCAGGTGGAGATGTAGTAAAAGAAGAATCTTTTTCATGCGGGACATAGAGAGTTTAAAAAAAGAACAAGTTGAATGCTCAAAAAAGATAATAAAAAAAGATAGTTTCAAGGATTTTAATACAATAGGTGGTATAGACCTAACATTTTTGAAAAAAGACAAAAAAACCATAGGCATAGGGGCTTTGGTAATTCTTGACAAAGATAAAAACAAAATCTATCAACATACTTACAAAGACTATGTGAATTTTCCTTACATACCAGGGTTTCTTAGCTATAGAGAGTTTCCTATTATGGAAAAGCTTGTAAATACTTCAAAGGTATCGCCAGACATTTACATGATAGATGGCAACGGCATGCTTCATCCAAGATTTTGCGGACTTGCCTCCTATTTTGGCGTAAAACTCGGTAAAACATCCTTTGGTGTAGCTAAAAAACTCCTTATAGGTGATATAGACAAAGACAACAACATAATATTAAACAACATCGTCATAGGAAAAGCCCTAAAAACAAAGAAAAACGTAAAACCAATCTACGTATCCATAGGCCATAAGATATCCCTTGAAAGCGCTGTAAATATAACCCTATACTTTTCAAAATATAGAATACCAGAACCTACAAGGTTAGCTCACAACCTTCTAAAAAATATAAGAAAAGAGGAAGAAGCTTGATTTTCAAAAATGCACTGTTTTTTTCCATTGCAGTTTTTATAAGTAGAATCCTTGGGTATATAAGAGATGCGGTTTTTGCTTACTACTTTGGTGTTTCTTATCTATCCGATGCTTTTTTTATAGCTTGGAGATTACCAAATACCTTAAGAAGGCTTTTAGGTGAAGGTGGATTAAACGCCTCATTCGTACCTATATATGGGGAGCTGTACAAGAAAGACGAAGAACTTTCCAACAGATTTTTTTCAGGAGTGTTTTGGTATTTAGCTTTTATAAACTTGGTTATAATAACGCTTACCATTTTGTTTGCCCCTTACGTAGTAAAGATAATAGCCCCGGGTATCACGAATCCTTTGGCGGTAGAAAAGGCTGCTTTCTTTATAAGGTTTTTAATAGTAAACCAAATGTTTTTTAGCATAAACGCCCTTTTGATGGGTGCTTTGAATGTAAAAGGTGTATTTTTTAGAAGCGCTTTCACGCAAGCTATATTCAATATAAGCATGATAATTTTTATAGTGGTGTTTGAGCATAGTTTTGGCATATTCTCAGCCGTAATAGGCGCTTTGGTGGGTGGGATATCCCAAGTTGTATTTTTATTCTTAAAAGCTGTGAAACTTAATATAAAGCTAAGCTTTTGTTTTAAATTGACTGAGCATATAAAAACGTTTTTTAAAAGACTGATACCAGCTTTGCTTGGGTTTGGAGTGGCTCAACTGTCTTTTTTTGTAGATACATTTTTAGCTTCTATGCTTGGAAAAGGTGTCATATCTTACATGTATTATGCCAACAGACTTTTTCAGCTTCCCATAGGACTTATGTCAGTAGGGCTTGCCAATGCGCTTTTATCATCTTTAAGCTTAGGTGAAGACAAGACGAAAAGGACATCAGAAGCTTTGGCATTGATAAGTATTTTTACAATACCAGCATCCTTTGGACTCTTCTCGCTATCAAAAGATATAATAAATTTACTCTATCATCATGGGCTTTTCAACGAAAAAGATGCTTTAAACACCGCCCACGTACTTGCCATATTATCTCTTGGTATTACGTTTTTCTCTTGGCAAAAGATACTATCAAGCGCTTTCTTTGCCAACAAAGATACGTTGTCTCCAAGTCTATCTACGTTTATAGGCGTTTTGGTAGAAGGTACATCTGGTTATACTTTCGCCTTTTTAATGCACCTTTCTTTTATTGGACTAGCTATGGGCACCGTGTTATCTGGTCTTAGTTCGTTTTTATTTTTAACGTGGCGTTCAAAAGGTGATTTTATAGATTTAAAAATGTTAATAAGCTCTTGCTTAAAAGCTCTTGTTGGGGCTTTTTTGATGTGTATTTTTATACTTTATTTCAAGAAGCTCGTGCCTTATCCTTGGCTAAGAATAGCCATATTTATACCAGCGGGGGCTTTGGTGTATTTGCTGTTTCTTTTTCTTTTAAGAGAGACGTTTGTTATCTCTATTTTCAAAAGCTTAAAAAAGAAAACCGTTATGTGATAAATTAATAATATGGAAAATGTATCTGTTTTAGCGGCTTTTTTAGCGGGTGTTATAAGCTTTTTGTCTCCTTGTGTGTTACCCATAGTCCCAGCTTACTTGTCTTATCTTTCTGGAAACAGCAGTGTAAAAGCTGATAAAAATTTTGATGTTGATATACTTTTGGCATCTATATTTTTTGTACTTGGTTTTACGGTAGTGTTTAGCATAATGGGGTTATCCGCATCTTTTATAGGTGGGCTTTTTAGAGATTACTCATCTTACGTTAGTAAAATAGGAGGGGCTTTCGTAGTGTTTTTTGGGCTTCATTTTTCTGGAATTTTGATTAAAAAAGATTTTCTTAAATACCTTGGAGCCTTTGAAGGATTTTTGTTTAGTTTTTATGCTTTTCATATGATAAACCTAAAAACTTTTGAAGAGTTATCGGCAGTAGTAAGTATAATCTTTGCCCTTTACATGCTAAACCTTCACAATATTTTGTATCAGCAGTTCAAGCTCACCGATGATTCTAAGATAAGCATGAATCAAAGAAAAGGGTTTTTAAAATATGTCTTTGCTTTTACCGTGGGTCTTAGCTTTGCCTTTGGATGGACTCCCTGCGTAGGACCGGTGCTTGGTTCTATATTATTTTACGCTTCACAAGAAAGCACCCTTTACAAAGGAGCTTACCTTCTTTTTATATACTCTATGGGGCTTGGAGTGCCATTCATCGTATCCGGGGCTTTGTTTGGAGCTTTTATAGGATTTTTAAAGCGCTTCAAAAGAGCTTTTGAACTGGTAGAAATTGCAGGTGGCATACTCCTTGTGCTCATGGGAATATTCTTGGTGCTTGGAAAAATTACGATAGTATCCTCTTTGATATAAAATCTATGTCATACTATAACATAGCATAAGGGTATCTTATGTCAGACAAAAATAGGAAATATTGATATATAATATTTAGATGCTTGAAATTGTTACATTTCCAAACGAGATTTTAAAGCGTAAAACAAACCCCGTCAAAGCTGTTGATGCTGAGATAAAAGAGATAATAAATGAAATGAAGGATACCATGTATAAAAACGATGGTATAGGCTTGGCTGCCAACCAAGTAAACATACCTCTTAGCATAATGGTAATAGATACTACCTCAAGAGAAGACGAAGAAGAGAAATTCAAAGGCGTGCTTATAAATCCAACGGTCTTGACAAAAGAAGGCGATATAAAGTTTAAAGAAGGATGTCTTTCTTTCCCGGGTTTGCAAGTAGAAGTTGTAAGAGCCAAAGAAATCACTGTAAAAGCCATAAATGAGTACGAAGAAGAAGTAATATTACACTTTACTGGGCTTCCGGCAATCGTATTTCAGCATGAGTTTGACCATCTTAGCGGTATAACATTCTTGGATAGGTTAAGCGGTATAAAAAAACGTCTTGCCCTCGAAAAGTATCAGAAGATGCTAAAAGAAAAAGTAGGTGCATGAACGTTTATATAGAGAAGTTTTACAGCTTTGAAGTAGATTATAGAAATTACAGAGTCTTAGGATACGTAGATGTAAAATTAGAAAACGCTGTTAGGTTAAAGTATATAAAAGTTTTGCAAAACAAGTTAGACAACAGCGTCTTTTTACAAATGCCAACCTGCAAAGACTCTAAGAAGCCTTTTTTTGAGCTTTTAGACTCAAATATAACAGAATATATAAAACAAAACGTATTAAAGATGTTGAGTGAGAGCCTATGAGAAAGTATATTACCAATACGCTGGCAGTACTTACAATAAGTTTGGTGCTATGGCTATCAGAAGCCGTATACGGTCTTTTTTATGATCACAACAAAGGTCCTATATTTTATGCAATCTTTGGCATCGTATCTATCGTTTTTGGATTTTCAATAATAAAGCTCCTTTACGATGAGTTGGTAGAGGTTGTAAAAGAGCTACGCTCTGGCAAAGGCTTTTTTGATGTAATATACGATCTTCTATCATCTTTAAAGCTTGCATTCTTTTTAATGATTGCCATAGCCATATTTTCTATGCTTGGTTCCACATACATAGAACAAGAACAGCCCTTTAGCTTCTACGCTTCTAAATATGGAGTAAACGAAGCGCACCTTATAATGGCTCTTCATTTAAACAACGTATTCCACTCTTGGTATTATAGGATATTGCTTTATCTTTTTGGTATAAACCTAATACTTTGCTCAATAAAAAGGTTGCCACCGGTTTGGAAACATACTTTTGGAAGCGAGCGTATATTGAAGCTTGATGAAAAAGCAGAAAAACATTTAAAGCCTATAAACGCCAAATCTGAAAAAGACCCTATAGAAATAGCAAAATTTTTAAAATCAGAAGGTTTTAGGGTTTTTTACGAAGAAGAAAAAGACAAAAAATACATATATGCTGAAAAAGGGAAATGGTCAAGGCTTGGAGTCTACATAGTGCATATAGGGCTTATAATACTTCTCGCTGGGACACTTATAGATTCTTACTTTGGTATAAGAGGCATTATGCAGGTACCCGAAGGTGAAAAATCAAACCTGCTTATGAGTTTAGATTTGGCTTCCAACAAGGTTTACAAACTTCCGTTTTACGTGTATGAAAAAAGGTTTAAGATAATAACCTACGGCAAATCATCTCCAGAGTTTGCTTCTGCGGTAAAATCCTATGAGAGCTACATATATATAATAAAAGATAACAAGATAGTAAGCCAAGGATCTTTGGCGGTAAACAAACCTTACAACTACGATGGGTACAACATATATCAAGCGTCCTATGGACTTACAGGATTTCCCAAGGAGATGGAGCTTATCGCCATAGACAGAAAAAAAGCAGCCTCTGGTAATCCTCAACAGGCTTTGGCTGGTACCGTAAGGTTTGTAAATTCAAAATTTGCAATGTTCAACGGCATTAGTCTTGAGATTTTAAAAAGCACATTAAACATAGAAAACCCTCAAGCCGGGGCCAACGGCGATTTAAAACCGGCTGTCATGCTAAAGGCTAAGTACAACGGTAAAAGTTATTTGATTCCCGTTATATACAGCCCAAAACTAACGCTTTTAGCTTACAACGAGATACCGGGCACAAAAAATTTTCCATACGTATTTTTTATGGATAGCTTTGTACCCCAATATTTTTCAGGATTCCAAATATCAAAAAACCCAGGCACAGATATAATATGGCTTGGTTCTATAATCACGATACTAGGCATGATGCTAGCTTTTTATAAGGTAAATAGGAAAGTATGGATAAGGTTGCAAGGAAACGAGATGAAAATAGCTCTTTACTCTCATAAGTTTAAAGAAGAGTTTCAAAAAACCTTCCTACAAAAACTAAAAACTGTGATATAATAATAAGATAAGGCCCGGTAGCTCAGTTGGTAGAGCATACGGCTGAAAACCGTAGTGTCGGCGGTTCGATTCCGCCCTGGGCCACTTTATGACTAAAAATTTAAAAGTTTACAGCTTTCTTTTAATACTGGTATATTTAAGTATAACATTCTCGATAATATCTATAAGTTTAGTTAGTTTTAGCCCTATATTTTTTATAGGTGTTGCTTTAGTTGTTATAGGCATTTTTCAGGATTTTAAGAACAAATATTTACCAAGAATCGTTGTAAATACAATCGCAGTTTTATCTGTTGTAGTAGTCTTTGCGGTAAGCTTCAACATAACTGGGCTTTTTGATTTCGCTAAAAACATAATAGTAACGTTCTTAGGCATCAAATCCTTAGAAAAAAAGCAACCAAGAGACGTATACCAAATACTTATATTGGAAACAATGGGTATGGGAATAGTGGGAGTTGCCACAACAGATATAAAATTCTTAGCAATGCTGGTGATTTGGGTTTTCTTAAGTATTTTTATATTCTTAACTACAAATATTTTTAAAAGCCTAAAAGATGAAACGTTGACAAAATACCACATAAAACTTATTAGCTATGCTGTTGGGTTTATATCTCTAAGCACCGTGGTTATAGGGTTTTTTATATTTTTGGTCATGCCTAGGATACAATCGCCTCTTTTAAACGTAGGAATAGGAGGCATCTCAAATACAGTAGGATTTTCAAATACACTTTCTCCATCAAACGCCACAAATGTATTAGAAAACACCTCCACAGTTTTTAGAATATTTAACATAAAAGGAGATATAAATTTAAAGGATGCTTACTTTATAGGAGAAACCCTAGATTATTTCAACGGTATAAGCTGGACTCACAAACATAGTGCAAAAGGACCAAAAGTTCTAAAAGGTAATGTTGTATCTTACGATATTATGATAGAACCAAGTTACGACAACACTCTTTTTGGAATCTTGTTTCCGTACATGGTTAACATTTATAAAAGCCCTATAAAAGCTTATATAACAAGCGATAATACTATAAAAACAGATAAACCTATCACCAATAGAACCGTTTATAAAGTATGGTCTTACACTGCTAACTCTTATAGACAAAACCTTGTAAATATAAACAGGTTTTTGCAACTACCTCAAAACATAGACCCATCTATAGTAAAACTTGCAAAATTTCTAAAAGCCCAAAACAAAAATCCCATAGAGGCTGTAGAGAACTATTTCAAACAAGAAAATTTTAAATATTCTTTAAGCAACAAAGCTTCAAAAGATTTTCTATACGATTTTTTATTTAAGTACAAGACTGGAAACTGCGAAGCCTACGCTTCTTCAACTGCTCTTTTACTTAGGCTTATGGGTGTACCTGCAAGGGTGGTGGTGGGTTTTCATGGAGCCATTTACAACAAAGATGGACACTATTTTTTTGTAACAAACTCCTTAGCTCATTCGTGGGTAGAAGCATACTACAACGGTGAATGGCAGACCGTAGATACAACTCCAATAGACTATACCAACACAATACCAAAATTAAGCAAAGCAAGGATGTTTTTTGATTATATAAACTACCTATGGGATATAAACGTAGTGTATTATTCTAGCACAAGGCAAAAATACCTATTGGAAAGCGCCGTCAAAAATATAAAAGCCGTAGCTATTCATTATGCAAAATATTTAGTTTATGTAGTTGTTGTTTTAACACTTATGTATATAGCTTTTAACAAAGTATTGCTTATTTTCAGCATAGATGCCATGTACAAAGACATATGCAAAAGGCTAAAACAGGCTGATATAAAATACTGTACACCAGAACATGTTTCAGATTTCATAAGAGAAAACGGCTTTAAAGACTTTTTTGACATTTATATAAAAGCTAAGTACTCAAAATACGGTATAGATAAAAAAGAGAAAAAATTGGCAAAAATATATTATAATAATACTGTAAAAGCTATAAAAGAGTTTAACAGTTCTATTTATAGACAAATTAGCTAATATACATAAGAGGTCTATCATAAAAAATAAAGGATAATTCTATATTTTTATATATAGAGCCTTAGGCTCTAAAAAATTTTGGTGAAAAGAGGTTTATATGTTTGAGAAATTTACTGAAAGGGCTAGACAGATTATATTGCAAGCAAGAGAAGAGGCTATAGAATTTGGTCATGGTTATCTTGGCACAGAGCACTTACTTTTGGCTCTCCTAAAAGAAGATGATATACCAACACTTGTGTTGGCTAAGTTTAACATTACACCTGAGAAGGTAAAAAAAGCTATCACGAGCCAAATGTCAAGGGGAAACCACACAGGAGAAGTGTTGTTTGCTCCAGATGCCAAAAGGGTGTTGGAGTTTGCTGTTGAGGAAGCTAGGATACTACATCACCAATTTGTTGGTACAGAACATATATTCATAGGTGTTGTGAGAGAAAAAACTGGTCTTGGTGGCAGAGTATTAAGAGGTTTGGGACTTGATGAATACGCCGTAAGAAGAGAAACGCTTCAAATATTAGGAGAACTGCCTACTCAAGAAACCACAAAATATGTTGCAACACCAACGCTGGACAGACATAGTAGAGATATAACGGCTCTCGCTGCCGAAGGTAAGTTAGATCCAGTGGTGGGAAGAGAAAAAGAAATAGAGAGGACTATTCAGATATTGGCAAGAAGAAGAAAAAACAACCCTGTTTTGATAGGAGACCCTGGAGTAGGAAAAACCGCTATAGTAGAAGGCTTGGCACAGAGAATAGTGGCAAAGAGCGTACCTGAATCTTTGATAAACAAAAGAGTGGTAGTGCTAGATATAGCGTCTATAGTAGCCGGCACAAAGTATAGGGGTCAATTTGAAGAAAAGCTAAAAACCATTATAAAAGAGTTAGAAAAGGCTGTTAATGTGATTCTCTTCATAGACGAGCTTCACATGATTATAGGGGCTGGGGCAGCAGAAGGTTCTGTGGATGCCTCTAACATGCTAAAACCAGCTTTAGCAAGAGGTGAGATTCAAATAATAGGAGCTACTACGCTTGATGAATATAGAAAATATATAGAAAAAGACGGTGCTTTAGAAAGAAGATTTCAACCGGTGTTGGTAGAACCACCTTCTGTAGAAGAAAGTATTGAGATTTTAAAAGGATTAGCTCCGAGGTTTGAAAGCTTTCACAACGTTAAATACGAAGAAGAAGCTCTTAAAAAGGCAGTGGAGCTTTCTAACAAATACATAAACGACAGATACCTACCGGATAAAGCTATAGATGTAATGGATGAGGCTGGAGCTTTGGTAAAAATAAGGGGCTCTGAAATGCCAGAGGATCTTCAAAAGATGTTGGAACAAATAAAAGAGATAGAGCAAGCCAAAGACCTAGCTGCCGCTGAACAAGACTACGAAAAAGCCGCAAACTTAAGAGATGAAGAGATGAGATTAAGAGCCAAGTTTGAAACCGCAAGATTAAAATGGAAACAAGAACAAACTATAAACAAACCTTTAGTAACCGTAAAAGATGTCGCCTCAGTGGTGGCAAAATGGACTGGAGTACCAGTAGATAAACTCTACGAAGACGACCTATCAAAACTAATGCACATAGAAGAAAAGCTAAAAGAAAGGGTAATAGGTCAAGAAGAAGCTATAAAAGCTATAGCAAAAGCTATAAGACGCTCACACGTAGGGTTGAAAGGCAAACACAAACCAATAGGTGTATTTATGTTTTTAGGTCCTACTGGTGTAGGTAAGACTGAAACGGCAAAAGCTTTGGCAGAATACCTCTTTGATACAGAGGACGCCCTCATAAGGTTTGATATGTCTGAATATATGGAGAAACACACGGTATCAAAGCTAATAGGCTCACCTCCTGGATACGTAGGCTATGGAGAAGGTGGCCAACTCACCGAAAAAGTAAGAAGAAAACCTTACTCTGTAATACTTTTTGACGAAATAGAAAAAGCCCATCCAGACGTATTTAACATATTCTTACAAATATTCGATGATGGAAGATTAACAGACGGTAGCGGAAGAGTTGTAGATTTCTCAAACACTATAATAATAATGACGTCAAACCTTGGAGCAAAATCTATAATGCAAAATACAACCCTAGGCTTTGAAAGTAAGCAACATGAAGTGGATAAGAGAAACATGAAGAAAAATATCATGGAACAAGTGAAAAAACACTTTAACCCAGAGTTCATCAACAGACTAGATGAAATGATAGTGTTTGAGCCTCTAGAAGAAAAAGACTTAGAAAAGATACTGTACCTTCAAACCAAAGAGATAAACAAAAACCTACAAGACATGGGTCTTAGCGTAGAAATTACAAAAGAGTTTGCCGATTGGATAATTTCCAAAGAGTATAAGAAAGAGTACGGAGCCAGAAGCTTAAGGAGAGCTATACAAAGACACATAGAAGATATGTTAGCAGAAAAGCTTATAAACAAAGAGCTAAAAGATGTGGCAAAAGTAGTAATCGATGTTAAAAACGATACCCCTTACATAAAGAGCAAGAGAAAGAGCACCAAGAAAGACAAGAAAGAGGTAGTGACTACTAAATGAGGTATGAAGACGAAGTTTTTTGTCTTCTCTTTGTTTATAGTTATGGTGCTTGCAATGACTGAGCAAGCATCAGCTTTTGAACTTTATAGTAAAGACTTTAAAAACGGCGGTTATATACCGCTGAAGTTTA
>PNJC01000099.1 GCA_002878215.1 Hydrogenobaculum sp.
GAGCTTGTAATGATTGATTTTCAAAGGATTTTTTATTTTATTTAAAACGTCTCCGGGCGGAGTCGAACCGCCGGCCTCGAGATTAGGAATCTCGCGCTCTATCCTACTGAGCTACGGAGACTTATAATTAAGTTATAATATTATAAATGAAAATGGTTATCTTGTGGTCGTTTTATAATATTTTAATGTTTTAAATCATTTTTAATAATAAATTTAAATTTATATTCTTTCTTATGAAGAAAGCGTTTGCAATTGGTAAGCTTAGGGAATTAGGATATAAAATAACTCCGCAGAGAGAGTATGTTTTAGATTTATTTTTAAATTCAAAGGAGCACCCTAGTGCTGAGGCTCTTTATGGTATGGTAAAGGAAAAGTTTCCTTATATTTCTTTATCTACAGTGTATAACACGCTTAATACATTGGTAGATATAGGATTAGCCAAAACTATTTATTTAGAAGATAAAACGTATTTTGATCCAAATTTAGAACCTCATTCACATTTTATATGTGAGCACTGTGGTAGTATCTATGATATGGAACCTATATCTGTCAATCTAAACGGCATCAAAAATGATAATATAGCTAGAGTTGCAAATGTAGAGGTTTTTCTATACGGAGTATGCAATAACTGCATAAATGTAAAAGCAAATTAGTTGATAAAGCTCTCACTTTCGTATAGAATATATAAATATGTTTTTTTGGAAAAAGTCGGATACTGAGAAAAAAGCAGAGGAAGGGTCTAAAGAAGCTATATTAGAGCTTATAAAAAGCGGTAAAACTTCTAAAGCAGAATCTATACTAGAAAAATTTAAAGACAACGAAGAACTAAGAAAGATACTATTTGATTTATATTTAAAAAATAATGAATATTACAAAGCCTACACGCTTATAGAAAAGTATAAAGATGTAGGCAGGGCTCCAGAAAGGGCTTTGGTATACGAAGAGTCTGGATATATTACAAAAGCTATAGAGGAATATTTAAAAATAGGAGATTTCAACAGCTTATATAAAGTAGGGCTTTTGTACAAACACATAGGGAATTACCAAAATGCTTTAGAATTTATCAATAGAGCTTATCAAATAGTCCCCTACGATAAGAAAAAAGAAGTAGAAGAGCTTTTATTTGACCTCAAAAAAATATTAGGAATAGTAGATATACCAAAAGAAAGTCTATTTGAAAAAATAAGCAAAACCCTCAAAAAAACAAAAGACACCATTTTGTTAAACACTATTTTCATAAATAGAAAAATAGACGAAGAGCTTTTTGAAGAACTGGAGGAGAAGCTAATAAGAGCAGATATAAACGTTAAGCTTGTTTTAAATATTGTAGAAAATCTCAAAAAAGAAGCTATAAAACGCAATTTGCAGACAGCAGAGCAACTTAAACCACTCTTAAAAGAAGAGCTTTTAAGCATTATAAAAAATTGTGGTAATAAAGATTTATTTTTCGAGCTTTTAAATGAAAAAGAAAAACCGTTTGTTATATTGTTCTTAGGTGTTAACGGATCTGGCAAAACTACTACGATAGGAAAATTGGCTAGCATATACAAGGCTCAAAACAAGAAAGTGCTTCTTGGAGCAGCAGATACCTTTAGAGCTGCTGCCATAGAGCAGTTGGAAGTATGGGCTCAGAGGGCTCAAGTAGACATAGTTAAAAAACAAGAAGGTTCTGATCCAGCGTCAGTGGCTTTTGAAGCTACTAAAAAAGGCTTGGAAGAAGGCTATGATGTGGTAATCATAGATACGGCGGGAAGATTGCATACGAAAGAGCCACTTATAAATGAACTTAGAAAAATTAAAAAGTCTATTCAAAAAGCTTATGAAAAAGCCCCTCACAAAGCTTTGTTGGTTATAGATTCTACTATAGGCCAAAACTCTATATCTCAAGCAAAAATATTTAAAGAGGCTGTAGATATAAACGGCTTGGTAATAACAAAATTAGACGGTACATCTAAAGGTGGAAGTGTTATTTCTATATGTAAAGATTTAGCGCTACCAATATATATGACAGCTGATGGCGAAAGAATGGAAGATTTAGACCCTTTTGATCCGGAAACGTTTGTAGACGCTCTACTAAGTTAGTCTACTTCCTCTTCTTCGTCTTTATCAAGTTTTTGTGCCAATACAAGAGCTCCCGCTACAGCTATTACTATAACAACCAATACAACAGCTCCTAAACCCTCAAAATGAAGAAAACCTAGGTTGTTCATTGAAGATATTTTATACTATCAATATAAAATCTATATAAAATCAAGCTAATTTTAAAAATAGCGCTCCTAAGGGTGGGAGCGTTAAACTTATAGAAAAGTTAAACTTATGCCAGGGTTCGTTTTTAGCTTCTATAAATCCATCGTTTCCAACGTTAGAACCCCAATAGTAGATAGAGTCTGAATTTAATATTTCTTTATAAAAGCCCGGTTTTGGAACACCTACTTTATAATGATGTCTTGGAACAGGCGTAGCGTTAAATATGCATAGCACAAAGTCACCGTTTTTGGCTTTTCTTAAAAACGAAAAAATAGACTGCTCTACATCTTGAAAATCAACCCATTCAAAACCTTCTTGATCATGATCTAATTCGTGTAAAGCTATCTCGTTTTTATAAATCTTGTTTAAATCTTTTACCAAATTTTGTACACCTTTATGGGAATCAAACTCTAGAAGGTGCCAATCCAAACTTTTATCATGGTTCCACTCGTCAAATTGGCCAAACTCATTTCCCATAAAAAGAAGTTTTTTACCAGAGCTGGCATACATATAAGATAGCAACAGTCGCAAATTTGCAAATTTTTGCCAGTAATCACCAGGCATCTTACCGATTAGTGAACCCTTTCCGTGCACCACCTCATCGTGGGAGAGTGGTAATATGAAGTTTTCGTTAAAAGCGTAAAGCATTCTAAACGTTATATCTTGTTGATGATATTTTCTATGTATTGGGTCTTTAGAAAAATATCTCAAAGTATCGTGCATCCACCCCATATCCCATTTGAAACCAAATCCAAGCCCGCCTATGTAAGTAGGTTTGGTAACCATGGGCCAAGCTGTTGATTCTTCTGCTACTGTAAATATTCCTGGATTAAAGATATATACCGCTTCATTTAATTTTCTTAGAAAATCAATAGCTTCTAAGTTTTCTTTACCACCGTAAATATTTGGTTCCCATTCGCCCTCTTTTCTCGAATAATCGAGATAAAGCATAGAAGCAACGGCATCCACCCTAATGCCATCTACATGATATTTATCAAACCAAAAATTTGCACTGCTTATTAAAAACGCTCTAACTTCGTGTC
Source organism: Hydrogenobaculum sp. (assembly GCA_002878215.1). Classification (GTDB taxonomy): domain Bacteria; phylum Aquificota; class Aquificia; order Aquificales; family Aquificaceae; genus Hydrogenobaculum. Next base: position 3,291 of record PNJC01000099.1, read on the forward strand.
TTCCGTAGTTAAATATATAGCTTCCCCAGTCAGGATGATACCCCTTCCTTCTATCCATATGCTCATAAAGATGCGTCCCGTCAAAGAAAGAAAGGCCGTAATCGTCCGTGGCAAAGTGAGATGGTACCCAATCAAGTATTACACCTATATCGTTTTGATGTAACAAGTCTACAAGATACATAAAATCTTTTGGCTCCCCATACCTAGAGGTTGGAGCAAAATAAGAAAGTGTTTGATATCCCCAAGACCCGTAAAAAGGATGTTCCATAATAGGTAAAAATTCCACGTGAGTAAAACCCATGTTTTTGACATACTCTACAAGCTGATGTGCTATATCTTTATAGGATAGAAAATTATTTTCTAAAGTCCTTCTCCAAGAACCAAGGTGTACTTCATATATACTTATAGGTTCTTTATAGTGGTTTAATTGTCTTCTTTTTAAAAGCCATGACTCATCTTTCCATTGGTATCCAGATATATCATAAATTATACCGGCGCTTTTTGGTGGGATTTCAGTGTAAAATGCAAATGGGTCTCTTTTCTCTAACTCATAACCTAAGTTTGAAACTATATAATACTTGTAAAGTTCATAAGTTTGAAGTCCTTCTATGAAAATTTCCCATATTCCAGAGCTTCCTTTTGGCCTTAAAGGATATTCTTTTTTGTTCCAAAAGTTAAAACTACCCTCTACATAAACTTCTTTTGCATTTGGAGCCCACACGGCAAAGTATACTCCATCTTTTAGCACATGAGCCCCAAGTTTTTCATAAAGGTGGTAATGGGTGCCTTCGTTAAAAAGATACAGGTCTTCTTCAGTTAATAGGCTTATATCGTGGTTGTATTTATAATAAGCCATTATTTTTTACTATATCTTCTAAAAAGCTAAAAAACTCGTCTTTTAGGTCCTCTCTTTGTAAAGCAAATTCAACTATAGTTTTTAAATAATCCAGCTTGTTACCCGTGTCATATACTCTTGCCTTAACTTTGTAAGCGTAAACAGCCTCGTCTTCCAACAGCATTTTCATAGCATCAGTAAGCTGGATTTCTCCGCCTTTACCAGGTTTTGTATTTTTAAGCTTCTCAAAAATAGTAGGCGTAAAAAGATATCTTCCTAAGATAGCTAAATTTGAAGGAGATGTTTCTACATCTGGCTTCTCCACCATGTTTTCTATCAGAAATATATCATCTTCTATTTCTTTTCCAGATACTATGCCGTATTTATATACTTCTTCTCTTGGAACTTCATAAACTGCAACTATACTTTTGCCAAATTTTTTGTAAAGGTTTTTCATTTCCGAGATGATGTTTACATCTGTCTGAATTACTATATCTCCGAGAGAGACAATAAAAGGTTCTGCGCCTACTACAGGTTCTGCTGTTAAGACAGCATGCCCAAGACCAAGCTGTTCTTTTTGTCTTATATATATTGGATTTATCAAATGAGATACCGTTTTTATGTTTTCAAGTAGATCCATCTTGTTGTTTTTTTCTAGAAAAATCTCCAAATCTGTATTTACATCAAAATGATGCTCCAAAGGTCTTTTGTGCCTTCCGGTTACAAACACTATGTTTTCTATATTGCTCATCAAAAGCTCTTCTACAATAAACTGGATAACTGGTTTATCTATTATGGGGAACATTTCTTTTGGCATTGCCTTAGTAGCTGGTAAAAACCTTGTGCCCCACCCAGCAGAAGGTATAACGGCTTTTCTAACATCCATATGCTTGTCCCCTTAGTGTTGTTTAAAATAGGTGAGACAGGGGTCGAACCTGCGACCTACGCCTTGTAAGGGCGTCGCTCTCCCACTGAGCTACTCACCTTAACTAAAAATATAATAACATAAAATAAAAAAGTTTGCACAACTTTTAAAAATGCATGATGAGTATCATTTATTATGAAGTTTTTATAATTTGTTATTATAATATCCTTATATGAAAGGTTTTACCAAAGAAGAGAAAAAAGCGGTATTAGGAATAACGTTTGCTATATCAGTAAGAATGCTGGGGCTTTTCTTGCTTTTACCAGTTTTATCTCCTTACGCAAAGAGCTTACCAGGTTCTACGGCAATGCTTGTAGGATTGGCGTTTGGTACATATGGTTTTGCTCAAGCGTTTCTGCAAATTCCATTTGGTTATCTATCTGATAAATACGGTAGAAAACCTATTATAACGATAGGTATGCTAACCTACGTACTTGGAAGCTTTTGGGCTGGTTTTGCCCATACAGCTATAGAACTGGTGTTAGCTAGGTTTGTTCAAGGGTTTGGGGCTGTCTCTTCAGCTTTATCTTCTTTAGCAGCAGACCTCACCCGAGAAGAGGTAAGAACACAAGCTTTTGCTCATATAGGAGCAGCAATAGGTATGGTTTTTGCCTTTTCTATAGTAGTAGCTCCTATTATGGCTCATTATTTAGGTGTTCCTATGATGTTTTATATTACAGGTATACTATCTTTCGTGGCGATGTTATATATTTTGCTTTTTATAAAGGAGCCAAAAGTACACGCGAAAGATAGAGAAATAAATCCGTCTTTGAAAAATATCTTAAAGCTTGTAAAGGATAGAAATCAAATAATGTTAAACACTTCAGTAACCATAGCTCATTATTTTTTAGTTTCTGTATTTACGGTGGTACCCATTTATTTTATAAAACATGGTTTTCCAAAATCTCATCATTGGATAGTGTATTTACCTACAGTATTTTTAGCGTTAGTTATAATGGTACCAGCCACTATAGTTGCAGAAAGAAAAGCTAAGATGAAGGAAGTTTTTCTAACGGCGATTTTTGCTTTGATAGTTGGTTTTACATTGTTTTTCGTATTTAGGGGAGTGTTAGCTGGCGCTTTGTTGATAATGTTTTTCTTTATTGGATTTTTCTTGCTAGAACCTATTATGCCGTCTCTTTTGACAAAGTTAACCCATAAGGATTTGAGAGGGCTTTCAATGGGTTTTTACAATATGAATCAGTTTGTTGGCGCTTTTTTGGGAGGTCTTTTTGGCGGTATCTTTCTCACAAGCCCAAAAACTATGTCTATAGTTGATGTTGCTATAGGAGCAATTTGGCTTATATTAACTTATAAATGGTTAAGTTCAATAAAGATACCAAGAAGCTCAAAAGAAGTGGAAGAAGAGTTTCTAGAACCGCCTGGACTCTATTAATAGTTTCTGCACTATTTTTGTTTTCTTGTGCCAGTAGCACTGAAAGCTATGATTATTATGTTTCATCTAAAGTAAGCTCATTGGTAGGCGCTAATTTAAGTAAGCTCATTGAAGAGTTTGGCCCGCCATCAAGCGTTGTTAAGTTAAAAAACGGCTCTCGTATATTTAGTTATATATTTGTAAAAAGGTATGTGTATCCATCCACTTGCACTGGTTATTCTTATTATTTTGGAGCTGTAGATTGTTTTCCGCCAGAAGTTGAAGAGAGAAAGTTTTATGCAAATTTTTGGGTAGACAAGAATGACAAAATTTATAAGGCTGAATTCTCAAATGGCAAATTTTAGTTTCTATCCCTCTTCTATAGGTTCTGATTTGATTATATAATTTTTCCCCTTCTTGTATACTTTAAAGCGTTTATAATATCCCTTTCTCATATCTTTCACAAAGAAATACTTAGGCAAGTAATACATAAGAGCTAAGACTGAAAGAAGTATACTAATACCGATGTAATCATCTATATGCATATAAGGTGCCCTTATCAAAAGCTCTCTTAATACAGCTATAATAGTTGTTTTTATAATAAGCGCTGTATCAAGGCGCCTTTCTTTCAAATACACTATCATAAGCCTGAAAAGCTCTGCCAATATAAAAAGATACGTAAACTTTGGAAGTATCTTAGAGAATGAGTATTTATCATATATCATATATCTACCGATATCTATAATAGCGAGAACGCTTAAATAAAATAGCAACAATGTCAAAGATACGATGATAGCGTCTTCAAAAAATTCAAACAAATTTCCAAGTTTATCGTGTAGTTTATGAGGTTCTAGCAGGGCTCTATAAGTTTTATGTAGAGTTTTTAGGCTTTTCATAAAATTATTATATAAAATTTCTTATTTTAAAAGCTGGAAAATATATTAAAATATATATAACAAACCTTTAAGGAGGAAAAGCCATGAAAATAACCTTAAGCGTTATCAAAGCGGATATTGGAGGATATGTGGGTCATTCTTGTACCCATCCAGATGTTGTAAAAGCAACAGAAGAATATGCTAGAAAGTTTGTAGGTAATCTTATCATTGATTTAAAAGTACTTACCTGCGGAGATGACATAGCTCTTGTTATGACTCATCAACATGGTGTTGACAGCGAGAAAATACATAAGTTGGCATGGGATGCCTTCAGCGCTGGAACTGAGGTGGCAAAAAAGCTAAAACTTTATGGTGCTGGTCAGGATTTGTTAACAGACGCTTTTAGTGGAAATATAAAAGGTTTAGGTCCTGGCGTTGCCGAAATGGAGTTTGAAGAAAGGCCATCAGAACCTGTGATAGTATATTTTGCAGACAAAACGTCCCCTAGCGCTTGGAATCTTGCCCTTTACGAGATGTTTGCTAGCCCAATGAATACCGCTGGTCTTGTTATAGACCCAAAAATGCACGAAGGTTTTACCTTTACTGTGTTGGACGTTTACACTGGAAAAGCCGTTAAGCTAAGCGCACCGTCAGAACTCTACGATTTGTTGGCTCTTATTAGTTCAGCATCAAAATACGTAGTTAAAGAGGTGCATAGAAACATAGACGGTGAAATAGCTGCAGTCGCGTCTATCCAAAAGTTGTCTTTAATAGCTGGCCAATATGTAGGAAAAGACGATCCAGTTATGATTGTACGTACTCAAAGCGGTTTTCCGGCGGTAGGTGAAGCTCTAGAACCTTTTGCAAGGCCATGGATAGTAGAGGGATGGATGCGCGGTTCTCACAATGGACCAATTATGCCTGTTAGTTTTGAAGATGCCACGCCGTCAAGGTTTGACGGTCCGCCAAGAGTGATAGCTGCTGGTTTTCAAATAGCCAACGGTATGTTGGTAGGTCCAAAGGACATGTTTAAAGACAAAGCTTATGATTATGCTAGAAAAGTAGCTTCTGATATAGCAAACATACTAAGAAGACAAGGCATTTTTGAACCCCATAGATTGCCAGGCGAGGAAATGGAATATACTACTTTACCAAAAGTTATAGAAAAATTGAGTTCAAGATTTTTTGACGTTGACAACAACGTAAGCAACGATAAATCAAACATGCTAGTAAAAGAAGATATGGATTAAGGAGGAATAATATAGCGTATGGCAAAAGGTACAGTAGCATATAAAATTTTAGAAAACCATTTGGTAAGTGGAAAGCTTATACCTGGTGAAGAAATAGCTATAAAGATAGACCAAACTTTAACTCAAGATGCCACAGGCACCATGGCTTATTTGCAGTTTGAAGCCATGGGTGTAGATAGGGCAAAGACAGAATTGTCTGTTAGTTATATAGATCACAACATGCTTCAAACGGACTTCAAAAATCCAGACGATCACAAATACCTTATAAGCGTTGCTAAAAGGTATGGTCTTTATCTTTCTAAGCCAGGAAATGGGATATGTCATCAAGTACATGTTGAAAGATTTGCAAAGCCAGGGAAAACTCTAATAGGCTCTGATTCTCATACTCCAACGAGCGGTGGAGTAGGAATGATAGCTATAGGTGCTGGTGGTCTTGATGTGGCTGCTGCTATAGCTGGAGAGCCATTTACTTTAAAAATGCCTAAAATAGTTGGTGTTGAGCTTATAGGATCGTTGCAAGAGTGGGTAAGCGCAAAAGATATAATTTTGGAGCTTTTAAGAAGATTAACAGTAAAGGGCGGTGTTGGTAAAATCTTTGAATATTTTGGTGAAGGCGTAAAGACGTTGACGGTCCCAGAAAGAGCAACTATTACAAACATGGGAGCTGAGCTTGGAGCTACCACATCAATATTCCCATCTGACGAGCAAACGAGACTATTTTTAAAAGCCCAGGGAAGAGAATCTGATTTTGTGGAGATACTACCGGATAAAGATGTAGAATACGACGAGGTAATAACTATAAACCTTTCTGAGCTAGAGCCTTTGATAGCATGTCCTCATTCACCTGACAATGTAAAAAAGGTTAGCGAAGTAGAGGGAATACCAGTAGATCAAGTTGCAATAGGTTCTTGTACCAATTCCTCCTTTGCTGATTTAACAAGAGCATCGTTGCTTTTAAAAGGGCAAAAAGTAAACGATGATACTATTTTTGCCGTTTCCCCTGGTTCAAAGCAGGCTCTCGAATATGCAACTCAAACAGGCATATTGTTAGATTTTTTGAAAGCTGGGGCTAGAATATTGGAAAGTGGATGTGGCCCTTGTATAGGTATGGGATATGCACCGCCTTCAGGAGGTGTGTCTGTTAGAAGCTTCAACAGAAACTTTGAAGGACGTTCTGGTACCAAAGACGCTAGTGTATATTTAGCTTCTCCAGAAGTATGTACCGCCTCTGCTATAGCTGGTGTTATAAAAGACCCAAGAAAGTTAGCAAAGGAAAGAAACATACAGTATAAAAAAGTAGAAATGCCAGAAAAATTTCCCTATGGGGACGAAGCCATAATACCACCACTACCAGAAGAAGAAGCAAAAAAAGTAGAGATATATAGAGGACCAAACATAAAACCTCTTCCAGACTTTGATCCGTTTGGAGACAATGTAAAGGCTAAAGTAGCAATAAAAGTTACAGACAATATAACCACAGACCACATCATGCCAGCAGGGGCTCAAATACTACCACTTCGCTCAAACATATACGCTATATCAGAATACGTTTATTATCTCGTTGATCCTGAATTTGTTAAACGCACAAAACAAAACAAAGAACAAGGGTACGAAAGTGTCATAGTAGGTGGTGAGAATTATGGGCAAGGATCTTCCAGAGAACACGCCGCTTTAGCGCCTAGATTTTTAGGTGTTAGGGCTGTTATAGCAAAATCCTTTGCAAGGATACATCACGCCAATCTTGTTAATTTTGGTATAGCACCTTTGGAGTTTATTAACAAAAGCGATTACGATAAATTTTCACTTAATGACGAGATAGAGATAGTAGATATAAGAAAGTCAATAGAAGAAGGTAAGCCTGTGAAAGTAAGAAACCTGACCACCGGTGAGGAAATTGAGGTAACTTACAATCTAACGCCAAAACAAAAAGAAATACTTCTTGGTGGTGGGCTTTTAAGATATATAAAATCCAAGAATAGGAGATAATCATGGGGCACAAGAAAACTGTTTCTATCATAGGTGCAGGGAACGTAGGAGAACACATAGCATCTCTTTTGGTGCTTAAAGGTGCTGTAAACATAAGGCTTTTTGATTTGCCAAAGAAAGATGGGGAGAAACTGTACGCTCATGTAAAAGGCAAAGCTCTTGATATGCTCCAAATGGCATGCGCTCTTGGAATAGACACGGATATAAATGGTTTTGTAGTAGATCAAAACGGAAACGGTTACGAGGCGTTGGATGGCTCTGACATAGTGGTAATAACGGCTGGGTTTCCTAGGAAGCCCGGCATGTCCAGGGATGATCTTCTTGGTATAAATATATCTATAATGAATACAATATCAGAACAGATTAAAAAATACGCCAAAAATTCTATAGTGATAGTTGTTACAAATCCTGTAGATATAATGACTTATGCGGTATACAAATTGCTTGGATGCGATAGAAAAAGAGTAATAGGAATGGCTGGTGTGCTTGACTCGTCAAGGTTTAGAACGTTTATATCTTTAGAGCTGAACGTATCTCCAAAGGACGTGCATGCTTATGTAATAGGTGGTCATGGAGACGAGATGGTACCTTTGGTAAGCGTTTCAAACGTAGGTGGTATACCTATATCAACTTTAATCGATGAGAAAAAGATAAAAGAGCTAGTAGAGAGAACTAGGTTTGGAGGCGGTGAGATAGTAGATTATATGGGTACTTCAGCTTATCATGCTCCAGCGGCTTCAGTAGTTGAGATGATAGAATCTGTAGCGTTAAATGCAAAAAGGGTTTTAACATGCTCTGTGCTTTTAGATGAAGAAGCTTCTAAATATTATGAGGCTGAAAACTTGTGTGTAGGCGTGCCTGTAAAACTTGGTGAAAATGGAGTTGAAAAAATTGTGAAAGTACCAATGACAGATTTTGAAAGAGAGCTTTGGAAAAAGTCTGTAGCATCGGTAAAGAAAAATATAGCTATAGCAGACGAATTTGTAAGCAAGTATATATGAGTATAATAGATGCTTGGATAAAACATTTAGAGAGGACGAGGAGTGCTTTCACAAGAAATTCTTATATAAATCATATAAAAACGTTTTCGCATGTTGTTTCCAAAAACTTAGAAACCGAAGAAGATCTATCAAATATAGTATCAAAGGACATTTATCGTTTTGTAGATTATGCTTCCTTGTCTCCGCAAACAATGTTGGCTATTTTTAGTGCCTTAAAACATTATATTAAATTTGCTTATAGAAGAAATATTTTATCAGAGGAAAATTACAACGATATATTAAAAGCTATAGAAGAAGTTAGAGAAGATTTAAATATGAAAAAACAAAAATATCCACCTAAAGCTCTATCCGAAGATGAACTAGAAAAAATATTTAAAGCGGTTAAAGGCACTAAATACTATAAAATATACAACCTTTTTCTCAACAGCGGTATAAGGCTTATAGAATTTGAAAAATTAAGACCAGACAACTTTTTTTTAGATAAATCAAATATTCTTTGGATAAGATTGGACGCCAACATGACAAAAAGAAACAAACCACGCATAACTCCAGTTATAAGCTTTAACAAGGATAAAACCATAGAGATTGGACTGCAAATATATGAATGGATAGGAAACTTTGAAGACAACTTTAGAGTTAAAAGAGGGGTTTTGCAAGTATATACAGATAGATTATCCAAAAGACTGAATATAGATTTTAGCATTCATAGCTTTCGGCACACTTATATTACGAATTTGGTAAACTATGGATTTTCAGCAGAAATTGTAAAAGAGTTTGTCGGGCATTCTGATATTAAAACCACAATAGATACATATTATAAATTTTCACAGAAAAGAGCCCAAGAACTTGTTAACAAGCTTTTTGGCAACAACTAACGCTATGATATAATATTTATTATGCTTTTAGATATATTATCAAAAGCCAAAGAAGCTTCGGTTTCGGATATTCACCTAAAGGTAGGTGCGAAACCGTTTTTTAGAGCCCACAAAAAACTATATCAAGAGGAGTCTTTGCAGGTAATTACAGAACAGGATATGCAAAATATCGTGCAAGAGCTTACTAAGAAGTATCCCAATAAACTAAACGAATTTCAAGAAAAAGGAGAAATAGACATATCTTACGAAACAGATTTTTCAAGATATAGGGTCAACATATACAAGCAAAAAGGGTATACAGCCGTAGCTCTAAGGGTATTATCAAACTTTATACCTCATCCGGAAGAAATAAACTTACCAAAGGTAATGCAAGATGTTGTATTAAAGTATACAAAAGGTATTATATTGGTAACAGGACCCACTGGTAGCGGTAAATCTACGACGCTTGCATCGTTAATCGATAGGATAAACGAAGTTTACGATAGAACTATTATAACCATAGAAGACCCAATAGAATATGTTTATAAAGATAAAAAATCCTTTATAGTTCAAAGGGAAGTTGGGCTTGACACCATGTCTTTCCAAAGTGGTCTAAGAGCAGCTTTAAGAGAAGATCCAGATGTAATACTTGTAGGTGAAATAAGGGACACAGAAACCGCTCTCATAGCCCTTCAAGCTGCTGAAACTGGACATCTTGTTTTTTCTACACTTCATACAATAGATGCAAAAGAAACCATAAATAGATTTATAGGCATGTTTCCGCTGGAGATGAGAGAACAAATAAAGCTTATGCTAGCAGGCTCTCTTGTCGCTATTTTTAGCCAAAGGCTGTTGCCAAGAGTTGATAAACCTGGAGTAATTCCAGCGATAGAAATTCTTCTAAACGTAGGTGCTGTAAAAGATATATTGTTGGATACCACAAGGTTGGATGAAATACCAGAGCTTTTAAGACGCAACAAAGCAGCCTATGGTACTCAGGATTTTGATACGCACTTGTTGGAACTGTATAACAAAGGTATTATATCGAAGGAAACAGCACTTTTACATGCATCTAAACCTCAAGATATGGCATTAAAGATGCAAGGCATAACATGATACAAAACCTGTCTGGAGATTCCAAGTTATTTCTAATAAATGTTGTATGGGCTTTTTTATTGTTTTTTGGCATAATAGGCTTTGTTTTTGTTAAAAGCCTAAAAAAAGAAAACGTTGAAAAAAAAGATGAATTTGATTAATATCATTGTTTTTACAATTTAAAATAATTATTATTTAATAATAAATCTTATTTAGGAGGTAAGAAATATGTCAGAACACGTTCATGTTGGCATGATGGTGCCAGATTTCGAAATGGAGACCTACAATCCAAAGACTGGATCCTTTGGAAAATTTAGCTTAGCAGAGGCTAAGGCAAACAAAAAATGGACAGTGTTGTTTTTCTATCCTGCTGACTATACTTTTGTATGCCCCACAGAACTTGCTGACCTTAAGAATATTCAAGATGAGCTCGAAAAAAATGGTGTGGAATTGATATCTGTTAGCACAGATACAAAGTATGTGCACTTAGCTTGGGCTAGAGATGAAAAACTTTTGGAAGGTATAAAATTCCAAATGGGAGCTGATCCTACTGGTAAAGTTTCAAGGCTTTTCGCAGTGTATGATGAAAACACCGGTCTTGCATTAAGAGGCACTTTTATCATAAATCCAGAAGGCAAATTGGTAGCATCAGAAGTAAACTTCTACAATGTAGGAAGAAACGCTGATGAACTATTAAGAAAAATAAAAGCAAACATATATCTCATGAGCCATCCAGACGAAGCTTGTCCAGCAAAATGGCAAGAAGGTGCCAAGACTTTAAAACCATCAGAAGCTTTGGTAGGTAAAGTTTACGAAGCGTTAAACTCTTGAAGGTTGCTATGCCCGTCCCTTAGCGGGACGGTGTTTAAAATGTTAGCAAGTTTGACATCCGGTAGCTTTGGCTAAGCCTTGAGGCATATTCTTTATCAAAGCCAGCACAAACATAATACTTTGCAGCGTTTGAGGGTCTTTTAGCTCTTTTAAGACGCCAAATACGCTTGGTTTTTGTTCTTTCTGTGAGAATTCTTTGGTAGTTTGATTAATAGATTCAAGCAAATAACTACCAATGCTTTGAGCTCTAAGAGAAGCAAAATAATCTATTGTATCGACAATTATAGAAGCAACCCTTTCCAACATAGAATCAGAAAGAGCATTTCTTATAGTCACTAAAGCCTTTGCCGTATCTATAAGAGCTTCCATTCCTCCATCTTTAGCCAAAGTGGTCAACATTGGTATCATAGATTTTAAATCGGCCAATCTAACTTCATCAGATAGTTCACCTAATTCTGCCATAAAAGTCACTATTCTTTCTAACATAGAATCTGTAAAAGCATTGTCCATTACCACTAAAGCGTTAGAAAATCCAATAATAGCATCTATTGATTTGTTAAGCGAGTCCGCATTTTTAGCTATCTTCTCTAATACTTCTATAAGAGGTGAATTGGATATATAATCTGTTAACTCTAGGATTTTTGAAAAATTATGCACTATCCTCTCTATCATAGTATCTGAAAAAGCATTGTTTAACGTGTTTATAGCCGATAAAAGCCCAAAAATAGAGTCTAACGATGATTCCAAAATATCAGCGTTTTTAGATAGCTTATCAACCACGCTAAGAAGCTTAGAAGAGGCTATAGCATCCGAAATCTCTGCCAGAGTAGAAACACTACTTATCAGTCTTTCTACCATTGTATCAGTCAACGCATTTGTAGCTACATCCAAAACCTCTTCCATATCATATCCTCCTTACAATACACCTCTTGCCGTAAGCCAATACATACGGTTGTAACCTAACTTCAACCAGTGTATCATCTTAGAAGGAGGCATAGGGCTTGGTGGATTGGTATAGTTAAAGTGAATGTAAGTACCCTTATCAAACCCGGTTTCTATAAAACACATAACTTTACCATCGTAATCTCTAGCTGGATGCCCTTCTTTTATCTCAGCTATAAGGTTATCTGCCACAACGTCAGACTCAAAGTGCGCTGTAGAACCTGCCTTTGAAATGGGTAAATTCGTTGTATCCCCAGCCACATACACGTTTTCGTATCCTTCATACTTTAAACTATATCTATTTGTTGGTACCCAACCGTCATTCGAAATACCTGAATCTATAATGGCTTGTGCTCCTCTATGAGGAGGTATAGTAATAAGCAAATCACATTCAACAGTGGAGCCCTCTGCGCTATGAACGGCTATAGTACCATTATGAGCTTCTACTTTTTCCATGTTAAACAGCGTTTCGTATTTTATGCCTCTTCTTTCAAACTCTGGTACACCCCACTGGGCTACTGGCTCTAGTGTGTGTATCCTACCTATAGGATATGTGTAATATATTTCTACTTTATCTCTGATACCTTTCTTGTTAAAATAATCATCCAACATAAACGTTACTTCAAAAGGAGCCACTGGACATTTGTGAGGTACTCCCATAGCTATGGCTATTCTACCTTTTTCGAACTTCCTAAGCTTTTCTCTTGACTCTATTGCGCTTTCTAACGTGTAAAACATATTTCCATGTTCTTTAAGCCCTGGTATTAGCTCTGGCATAGGTCTTGAGCCTGTAGCTATTACAAGGTAGTCATACTTTAGCTTTTTACCTTTTTCCGTATGCACTTCACCAGCTTTTGGGTCTATACCCACCACCGTATCATGGTGAAATATAATAGAAGGAGCCAACAAGCTCCTTTGGTCTCTTATTAGTTCATCTGGCCTCATTTTATCAAAGAGTACATACAAAAATCCCGGTTGGTAGATATGCTTGTCATCTTTGCTGACCATCGTTATTACAACTTCAGCCTTTGATAGCTCTTCTTTTAGTCCCCTTGCCAAAAGGTTGGCTATTATAGTGCCAGCCACACCACCACCTACTATTACAACATGTTTTGCCATACGCTTTACCTCCTCTATTTAAGTTTCTTTACAACTATGGACCAATATCCATCTTTTTCCTCTACTCCTACCATTTCATGACCTACCTTTTTTACCCAATCTGGTATGTCTTTTACGGATCCCTTATCGGTAGACAGCACCTCTATGGTAGTGCCAACGGGATTTGACTTTATAGCAGCTATAAGCTCCATCAAAGGTCCTGGGCAAAAACTTCCTCTTGCATCAATTACCTTATCAGCCATTCAAACCTCCTTATACAAAAAGAATTTTTGCATCTTCAGCCATATCAAGAAACGATGTAAGGCCTATAACATCATCAAACAA
>PNJC01000105.1 GCA_002878215.1 Hydrogenobaculum sp.
TTAAGTTAAAATAATAGTATGGAGCTTTTATATTACATATTGGTGGTGCTTTTTATTGTTACGGCTTTGCTTTTGATAGTGTTGGTGCTTTTGCAAAAATCAAAAGGCGATATAGGGGCAGCTTTTGGAGGAGCCACTGCGAGGTCTATATTTGGCGTTGGCGGTGTTGATACTATACTAACAAAGAGTACTTACTGGTTTACCGCTATTTTTATGGTGCTTGCGATAGTTATAGCCATATTGACAGACGTAAGGAACAACTCTTCTATAATGCAAAATGAACATATCAGCGCTAATCAAACAAAGTCCTCTAAGCCTTAGAGATACTCTTATTGTTCTTGAATATGTAAGTGGTTTAGATAAAAATTATATTTTCTTAAATCAGGATAAAATAAAGTTAAATCAAGATATTTTGGAAGCTTTTAAAAGCACAATATCAAAAATCCAAAGTGGTATGCCGCTTCAATACGCCATTGGAAAATGGTGGTTTTTTGGACATGAGTTTATAATAGAACCACCTGTATTGATACCAAGGCCAGAAACAGAGATTTTGGTAGAAAAAGCTTTAGAAATTGTAAAAGATTATCAAATAGGTTTTGAGCCATTTGTGGGAAGTGGTATTGTAAGTATCTCGCTTTTAAAATATTATCCACATTTGAAAATGATAGCAACGGATATAAATAAAAAAGCCTGTGAGCTAACGCTAAAAAATGCAAAACTGCACAAAGTAGAAGACAGATTGTTGGTAATATGTTCTGATGTGGCAAAAGCTATAAAAATAGAAAAAGTTGATTTTTTAGTGGCAAACCCACCTTATATACCAACTAAGGCTCTAAATACTCTTGAAAAAAGCGTATTGGAATATGAAGATATAAAGGCTTTGGACGGCAAAGAAGATGGTCTTTTTTTCTACAGAGAACTTAAATCTTTGGGTTTAAAGCCTATGATATTGGAGATAGGGCATGACCAAGAAGGGGCTATAAAAGACTTATTTGAAAATGTAGAGGTAATTTACGATTATTCAAATAATCCAAGGGTTGCTATAATAAGATGATTAGCATAGTCTTTTAGCAAACTTCTATTAATATATTCTTATTTGGCTTTTAAGGAGGTTAAAATGGTTGAACTTTTAGAGGATAAAGAAGTATCTTTTCTTTTGGAAAAAGCCCTAAACAAAGAAAGATTGACAGAGGAAGAGGCTATTTTTTTATATAAAAATGCTCCGTTAAGCGCTTTGGGGTATGTAGCAAACGAGTTAAATAAGGAAAAAAATCAAGACAGAGCTTTTTTTATAGTAAACAGATATTTAAACCCTACAAACATATGTGTATACAAATGTAAATTTTGTAGTTTTGGCGTTTCAAAATCAGATGAAAGAGCTTTTGAATTGAGCGTAGATGAGGTTTTAAGAAAAATAGAATCTTCTTATAAAAAAGGCATTACTGAAGTGCATATAGTAGGTGGATTGCCACCCCACTGGGAACGAGAAGATTATGTAAATCTAATAAAAGTTGTAAAACAAAATTTTCCAGATATTGTCATAAAAGCTTATACAGCTGTGGAAATAGATCATATAGCAAAAATATCAAAATCTACTTACGAAGATGTGCTTCTTGAATTAAAGGAAGCCGGCTTATCTTTATTGCCAGGAGGCGGTGCCGAGATATTTGCTGATAGGGTGAGAAACATAATAGCGCCAAACAAAGCTAACGCAGAAGAATATCTTGAAATTCACGAAACTGCTCATAAGCTTGGAATACCCTCAAACGTTACCATGCTTTACGGGCACATAGAAACTATAGAAGAAAGAGTAGATCACATGAAAAGAATAAGGGACTTACAAGATAAAACGGCAGGTTTTCAAGTGTTCATACCTTTAGCTTACCATCCAAAAGGGACATCCCTCGGTGGCGAAAGAACATCCTCTGTAGATGATCTTAAGACTATAGCAATGTCAAGAATCTTCCTAGATAACTTCGATAACATAAAAGCTTATTGGATAACCTTAGGAGAAAAATTAGCTCAGATAGCTCTAAATTTTGGCGCAAACGATATAGACGGAACCTTAGAAGAAGAACTTGTAGTGCATGCGGCTGGTTCTACGGAGACTTACGGCAAAACGGTAGATAAGCTTATAAGCATTATAAAAGGAGCTTCTAAAATTCCCGTACAAAGGGATTCTTTTTATAATATAATAAAAGTTTATAATTAATATGTGTGGTATAGTAGGATATGTAGGAAACGCAGAAGCTTTACCTATTTTGTTAAGCTCATTAGAAAGGCTTGAATACAGAGGATACGACTCAGCTGGTATTGCGCTTATAGAAGACAACGATATTTTTGTACAAAAAGAGGTTGGTAAAATAAGAGAGCTAATAAAAACGCTATGGGGCAAAACTTCCCAATCAAATTGCGGCATAGGCCATACAAGATGGGCAACCCACGGTGTTCCTTCCGTAGAAAATGCTCACCCGCACACTGATCCCACAAATTCTTTTGCTATAGTACACAACGGTATAATAGAAAACTATAAAGAGTTGAAAGAAGAGCTTGTAAAAGAAGGCTACACATTTAAATCCCAGACCGATACAGAAGTTATAGTTCATTTGATAGCAAAATATTATAAAGGTGATTTGCTTGAAGCTACAAAAAGAGCTGTTGAACTTTTAAGAGGAGCTTTTGCTTTTGCGGTTATCACAAAGCATGAGCCAGATAGGATAATAGGAGTTAAACAAGGTAGCCCTCTTGTGATAGGCGTTGGGGAAAATGAAAATTTTTTAGCTTCTGATATCCCAGCCATTCTTCCTTATACAAAGCAAATAATTGTCTTAGAGGATAAGGAGATAGCAGATATTTCAAAAACAGGTGTAAGCATTTACAATTTCAACGGCATCGTCAAGACAAAACATCCTATTTTTGTGCCTTGGGATATAGTATCGGCAGAAAAATCTGGATACAAACACTTCATGTTAAAAGAGATATACGAACAACCTAGGGTAATATCTGATACCGTAAGGGGTTTTTTGTCTGAAGAGATAAATTTTCCTTTTGATATAAATAGCATAAATAGAATTGTTATGAGTGCTTGCGGTAGCTCTTACAATGCATCTTTGATAGGCAAGTATCTAATAGAAAAGTATGCGAGAATACCGGTAGAAGTGGGCTATGCTTCAGAACAAAGATATGAAGATATTCCAATCGATGAGAATACTCTTTTTATAGCCGTATCGCAGTCTGGGGAAACTGCTGATACGAGGTTTGCGGCTCAATATGCTAAAGAAAACGGCGCAAAAGTTTTATCGATAGTAAACGTAGTTGGTAGTTCTTTGGATAGAGAGAGTGATTATAGTATTTATACGCATGCTGGTCCAGAGATAGGCGTGGCTGCTACAAAGACCTTTAGTGCTCAAATAGCTGTGTTATACGGCTTATCTGTTTTTATGGGTTATGCTAAAAGCCAAATAACTTACGAAGAGTATGCAAACAAGATAGATATGTTGGCCCATGTGCCATCAAAGATGGAAGATTTTCTCCAAAGCGTTGATTTAAACGATAGCGTTTATAGGGAGCTATCGAATTCTAAAAATGCAATATATTTAGGAAGAGGTCTTTCTTTCCCAATAGCCTTAGAAGGGGCTTTGAAGTTAAAAGAGATATCTTATATACATGCAGAAGGATATGCTGCCGGAGAAATGAAGCATGGTCCCATAGCTTTGATTGATGAAAATATGCCTGTTATATTTGTAGCACCAAAAGATAAGCTTTACGAAAAAGCAGTTTCCAATATAGAAGAGGTTTTGGCTAGAAAAGCGAAGCTCATAGTGATAGGAAATGTTTCGGATGAGCATCTAAGAAGTATATCGAAGCATTTTATAGGTATACCGGACATAGAAGAACAAGACCTTTACCCTTTATTGACCGTCCTTCCTCTTCAACTCATAGCATACGAAGTAGCTAACAGGCTTGGGCTTGACGTAGACCAGCCAAGGAATTTAGCGAAGACTGTAACTGTAGAATAACCTATGGTATAATTTAAATCTATGAAGAAATCAGATATTATTAAACAAATAGATAAACATACGAACTATAGCCAGAAAGACATAAAGCTTGTAATAGAGTACTTTTTAGACGCTATAATGGAAGGTCTTATACAAGATGAGCGTATAGAATTAAGAAGGTTGGGTATTTTTTTATTGAAGAAAAAACCTTCTAAAATGGTTATCAACCCAAGAACCGGTGTGCAAACACTTGTATCAGAGCACTACTTACCGTATTTTAAAATGGGTAAATACATCAAGAAAGAATTAAACAAGAATCAGACAAATGCCAAAAAAGTTTAAGACAGATGTTCTTATAATAGGCGGAGGACTGGCTGGATCTAGCGCTGCTCATGAGCTTGCTAAAAAAGGCGTTGATGTAATCATCGTAGATTCGAGAAAGACTATAGGTATACCAGTTCAATGCGCTGAGTTTATTCCAAAACAGCTTATGCAAAAAAAGTTTGAAGACTACTTTAAAGATTCGGTGATTCAAGAAATAGAAAATATGCTTACCATAGAACCAGACAACAAAAAAGTTTTTTCAGACTCCAAAGGGGTGATGGTAGACAGAAGGATTTTTGATGCAAATATTTTTCAAGAAGCGATAAAAAGCGGGGCTAAAGCATTTTTGAAAACAATATTTATTGGCTTTTATGATAAAAACATAGCCATACTAAAAGCCAAAGACGATATATATTATGTGAAGTTTGATTATCTTATAGGGGCTGATGGACCTCGCTCAATCGTGATGGAAAAGGTGTTTTTAAAAAAACATGAGTTAGCGGTGTGCGCTCAAAAAAGATGCAAACTAAAAGAACCGTTAAAAGATATAGTAATAGTATTTAGAGAATATATTAAAGGTGGTTATGGATGGATATTTCCAAAAAATAATTATGCAAACGTAGGTATTGGTATAGACACAGCCTTTAGGGACAATCCAAAAGATGTGTTGGAGCTTTTTATAAAAGATGCGGTGTCCATGGGTTTTATAGAAAATGTTTGTCAAGAAAGCTCTGGCGGATTTTTGCCTTTGGATGGTATAGATAATTTGGTAAGCTCTAATATAGCTTTGTGTGGGGACGCTGGAGGATTTTGTCATCCTATAACTGGTGGTGGTATACCTCAGGCGGTTGTGTCAGGTAATATGCTTGCGCAATATATATTGGAAAATGATTTGGAGTCTTTTGAAGAAGAGTCAAAAGAAATATACGGTATTACCAATGAAAAAGCTTATAAAAAAAGAAAAAAATATATGAAGGAATGGAATAATATAAAATATATACTACCGTATATCTGGGTAGCTTATGAGGATTACTGGAAAAATGCTTAAAGGAGAGTTTTTATGAATGGAAATCCAATGGGACCTGTTTTAGCACAGCTGGTATTTATAGGTATAATATTTGTAATATTTTACTTTCTCATTATTAAACCGCAGCAGACTCAAAGGAAAAAACATCAAGAGTTTTTATCAAATCTAAAAAAAGGTGATAAAGTTATTACATCCTCTGGTATATGGGGCGTTATATCGGATATAGCTGACGATACCATAACATTAAAAGTTGATACCAACACAAAGATAAAGTTTACAAAGGAAACGATAGTAGCATATCAACCTTCAAAAGACGAATCAAAAGAGAAAGAAGATGAAAAATAGGGAAGAGCTTCTTAAAAACCTAACCCCAAAAGAGATAGTAAATTATTTAGACCAGTATATAATAGGTCAGCAAGAAGCTAAGAAGCAAGTGGCAATAGCCCTTAGAAACCGTTGGCGTAGGCAAAAACTTCCGCCTCATATTAGAGATGAAGTATCCCCAAAAAATATCCTGATGATAGGACCTACTGGTGTAGGTAAGACAGAGATAGCAAGAAGGTTGGCAAATCTTATAAAGGCGCCGTTTTTAAAGGTAGAAGCTACAAAATATACGGAAGTAGGTTATGTGGGAAGAGACGTTGAATCTATGATACGAGAACTTGTAAATATCTCTTATCAGCTTGTGAAAAAAGAAAGGACCGATGGTGTGAAAAATATTGCTAGAGAAGAAGCTGTAAGAAAAGTGGCCCAGAAAATATCTTCTTTGAAGAATATAAGCATATCTGAGGCAATATACGGTGTTAAAACAGGTAAATATGATGAAGAGCTTATAGAAATAGAGATCCAGGAAAAACAGAGTATGCCAACCATAGAAGTTATGGGATTGCAGGGCTTAGAAGATTTGGATAAACAAATTAGAAATCTACTCGGTGGTATTGGTGGTAGAAGAAAGAAGAAGCTAAAGGTAAAAGATGCTCTAAACATATTAGAGCAAGAAGCGGCAGAGGAGTTTATAGACAAGGAAGATTTAGAGTCTGAGGCTGTTTTTTTGGCTGAAAACTTTGGTATTGTGTTTATAGATGAAATAGACAAGATAGCGGTAAAGCATGAAGGTGTTGGACATAGCGTATCAAGAGAAGGTGTGCAAAGAGATTTGCTTCCTATAGTAGAAGGAACTACTGTTAATACCAAATACGGTCCTGTAAAAACTGATCATATACTTTTTATAGCGGCTGGAGCCTTTCATATGGCTAAACCATCAGATTTGGTACCAGAGCTACAAGGTAGATTTCCTATAAGGGTAGAACTAAAAGCGCTTACCATGGAAGATTTTGAGCGCATACTGAGAGAACCTCAAAACGCACTTACAAAGCAATACAAAGAGCTTCTTAAAACCGAGAACGTAGATATAGATTTTACAGACGAAGCAATAAAAGAAATAGCAAGGATAGCGGAGTATATAAACTCTAAAGATGAAAACATAGGTGCTAGAAGACTTTACACTATAATGGAAAAACTTGTAGAAGACATATCTTTTAACGCTCCTGATATGGAGGGTCAGCATATTATAATAGACGATAAATTTGTGCTTTCAAAGTTAGAAGATCTCGCTAAAGACCCTGAAATATCAAAGTATATCCTATGACATTTACACAAGATATTTTAAACTTACAGGAAGACCCTGTTTTTTTAATAAACAAAAAAAACATTGTAACCTTTGCAAATGAATCAGCTATACAAAATGGTTTTGTGTTGCCAAATTATAAGGATAAGTCTTATTATGAAGTGTTAAGACCTTTTGAACTGATATCTAGTATCGGGCTTTTAGAAGAAGGCAAAGCAATAAAAATAACCTATAAAGAAAGAACGTATAGCTTATACAAAAAAACCTTAAAAGATGCGGATGTATTTTTTATGAGAGATATTACAAATTATGAACTTTATCAAAAAGCTAAGCGAGAGTTTATAGCAAACGCCTCTCATGAGTTAAAAACACCGCTTAGTGTTATAAAAAGTGTATTGGATATAGCTATGGAAAAAGAAAACGACGAAGCGATGCTAAAGTTTTTAAAAAAAGCTAAAAACGCCTCAGAATCCATGGAAGAGTTAATAAACGATATGCTTACGCTTTCTTTTGTAGAATCCATGGAAGACAATATAAAGCTTGAAGATTATGTAGATATTAAAAGCTTGATACAGGAAAACCTAGAGATGTTTCAACCGTATATTAAAAACAAATCAATAACGGTATACACGGATATAGAACCTATTTCAATCAAAACTAATAAAAAACTTTTAAACATAATACTAAAAAATCTTATAGACAACGCCATAAAATACAACAAAGAAAACGGGTATATCAAGATAAATGTAAAAAAACAAAACAAGCTAACGCTTACAATCGAGGATTCCGGTATTGGAATAGCAAAAGAGCATCTTCCTTTTATTTTTGAAAGATTTTACAGCGTATCAAAAGATAGAGCTTATAAGAGTACAGGCCTTGGTCTTGCGATAGTAAAACATGCGTCAAAACTTTTAAAGATAAACATAGATGTATCTTCTACTCCAAACGTTGGAACTACCTTTAACCTTACTTTTTTAGAGTCCTAGAGCTTGTTTTAGAGCTTTTAGCGTTATCTGCAACTCTGCTGGTTTGCTCTTGGTGTTGTATTTACCAACCGCTTGTATGTCATATACTGTAAAACCTTTTGGAAGCTTATCTACAAATACGTTTGAATGGATTGGTTTTTTGGTCAAAAGCTTACCGTTTTTATAAACAAGATAACCGATAGTGTAGCCGCTGTCCTCGTTTGGTTCCCAATATATATAAATTTTGTCTTTGTAAACCATAAAGTTGATGTTTTGTGGTGTTTGCGGTGTAGGGGGTTTTTGTTGTTTAAAACACACTTCTTCTGGAAGCGATTCTATGCCATTTTCAAGTCCTGTAATAGTATAGCAAAAAGCAGAAAAATCCGGTGGTAGTACAGCCTTTTTGCTTACCACAACGCTTTCTTCAAATGGGTTAAAGGGTTTGCCGGGAATGTGTTTGTATAGCCTAAAGCGCTTAAAACCGCTTAACTCAAGATGTATTCTAAACTTTCTGTATGCTTTTAATACAATAGGTCTTTTCTCTATGGCCGGTGGTACGCAGTATAAAGAGGATGATTCTTTGCCTTCTATTTCAAAGCAAGCTGAAGATTTGTCTTTTTTAAAAAAAATACCGTTTTCATAAGAAAAGCCTTTGACTTTTAACTTTTCATTTCCAACAGGTTTTATATAGATGTATTCTCCAATCCGTTTTACCAAAACTTGAGGTGGTGCTGGTGGTTTGGGCGGGGCTTTTATACCACAGGCGCTAAGAGAAAAAGCTACTACAAATCCTAACATGATATCTCTACGAATAACTCACCTCCAGCCAAAAAGCTAATACATATGCCTTGAGTTATAACATCAAAATCTTTTTCAGATTGAGATACTGTCTTTATGGGGTATACTTTTAGTTTTAGGTTTTTAGAAAAATTCAAATTTATTTCTCCTATCTCAAAAGCCTCAAACTTTATATGGTTTGCATCAATTTCATACTCTTCAACATTTAAACTGTGAATACCTAAATTTATATCTATTGGTGTTGCATCTTCTAAGTTGTATTCTAAAATAAACTTATCGTCTTGAAGTTTTATAACCTTTTTGTTTTTAGCTTTTTGAAAAGCGATTTTATCTTCTTTTATGTCTATTAAATCCCACATCATGTCATCGTAGCTGAAAAACCTTGTTTTTTCATCGTAAGCTATCATGTCTTTGTATTTTGATATATCTTTTTTGAGTTCATGTATGGTTTTGCCTTCTTCTTTTTCCTGGTGTTCGTTTATAAAATGATAAAATTCTTTATACCTTGATAGACAAACGTTCAAATTTCCTATTTCTTTTGTAGAAACCTCTTTTACAATACCATCTTCTGAAGCCACGACTATAAAACCTTTATTTTTTAATTTTACCTCAAGCTTACCATCAAAATCTATGTCTTCTTTAACAATCTCAAAAGTAGCGTTGTCAAAATCTGATTTTATTATGTTGTTCCAGATTTCTCTTCTTAAATGAGGGAAATATATGCCCCCAAATATTCCATGCCAATAAGCATCGTTGCATTGAGCTTTTAGAATATTGTCTTTATTGTGTGATTTTCTTGATACTTCTAACATTCTTTTATGCATGTAGTTTGACTCTGGATATTTTGTGAAAAAGTTTTTCCAAATACCACCTTTTATAAACTTTTCAAATTTGTCACATTTGCTTTTGGCTTCTTGGTAGTCTATTGCATCTTTGTAGTTTAAAGCCCAATGTCCCATTTCTTCGTAAGACACCGAAGCAGGATAAACAAGCTTTTTAGAAGAGGTTTTCAGAGCCTCAGATATGGTTTTTGTTTCTATATTTTCTTTTTTTAAAAGCTCATAAAAGCGTTCTAGCCATCTTTCTTCATAGACGGTTTTATATGTGTATGGCCATATGCCGAATTTTTCACCATCATCTATTATGATAGAAGTTTTTTGGCTTTTGATAAAAGCTACCACATTTTCTGGGTCATCAAAAGGAATTTTATATCTTAGTCTTTTGTCTATTGGTACAAGGTTTACTTTTTTGCCCTCGTCTTCTGTAAAGTAAAAGCCTTCCTCAAAGGGATAGCCTGCCGATACGATGTGGTAGTCATCTATAATGATATAATCCATAGAAAGTTCTATTATAGTTTGTAAAACTGAAGTATCCCATATGCGTTCTGTTAACCATATACCTTTAGGGCTTTTACCTAGTATATTTTCGCAAAAATTGTTTAGCTTTTCTATCTGAAGAATCCTATCTTCTTTTGAGATAGAAGCAAGTATTGGCTCGTAATAACCACCACCTATAACCTCCAGCTGGTTTCTTTGGACCATATCGGCCAATTTTTCTATAAAATCTTTTTTATTTTTCAAAAACCATTCAAAAAGGATTCCGCTAAAATGTGCCGAAAACTTAAAATCTTCATGCTTGTAAAAAAAATCTATAAAAGGTTTATAAGCCTTTTCATAGGCTTCTTCAAACACGTAATCAAAGTTGCCTACAGGCTGATGGCAATGAATTCCAAACACAAGCATACTTATCCCCCTCTTATATGCGTAGAAAATACAATATTTAACTTTGTCATCACATTTATTATATATTACAAGCCTCTAAAAAACAATAACACCAAGAGGATGAAATCATACAAATTTAATATTGAGACTGTATATTATTATCATCATTTAATTTAATTTAATTTTAAATATATATGAGGTTATTTATGAATAGAGTGTTTATGGCAATGCTAATTTACAATAGGGCCAAAGGTTTTGCTTTTGAGAAAATGCGATTTCCAAGAAGGTAAGGCTTATCTAGTTATCTTTGAAACGGAGTTTAGCTAATATCCTCTGGATGGATGTTTGGTATAGGAGAATAAGCCCGCTTTTAAGAATATAGCTCAAAGACAGAATACTCCACTTGAGTTATGATAGAAAAAGAATTCTAAATTAGATTGCTATATAATATTTGTATGACAAACAAAGAAGCTTTTGAATTGGCAAAAAGGTATATGCCGGGTGGTGTTTCTTCACCAGTGAGAGCCTTCAAATCTGTAGGAGCTGAGCCCATAGTTGTAAACAGGGGTTTTGGAGCTTTTGTAGAAGACATAGAAGGCAAAAGGTATATAGATTATATGTTATCTTTTGGACCTCTTATACTAGGACATAGAAGCGATATCGTAGTATCAAAAATAATGGAAGCTCTTGATAGGGGAAATTCATTTGGTATTACAAACTTGTACGAGATAGAGCTGTCAGAGCTAATAGTAAAAGCCTCAAAAGTAATAGACAAAGTGAGGTTTGTATCAAGTGGTACAGAAGCTGTAATGTCAGCTATTAGGCTTGCAAGAGGTATTACCAACAAGCCGTATATAATAAAGTTTGACGGATGCTATCATGGGTTTAGCGATAGCGTTTTGGTTGGAGCTGGTTCTGGGGTGGCTACACTTGGAATTCCGGGGACACCAGGTATACCAAAAGAGTTTGCGGCTTTTACTATTGTGTTGGATTACAACGATGAAGAGGCTTTAGAAGAGGCTTTTTCAAAATATAAAAATCAAATAGCGGCGGTTTTGGTAGAACCTGTGGCTGGAAACATGGGCGTAGTATTGCCTAAAGAATCTTGGTTAAGAAAATTAAGAACCATTACCAAAGAAAACGACGCTCTTTTAATATTTGACGAGGTGATAACAGGGTTTAGATTGGCTTTAGGAGGTGCGGCAGAGTATTTTGGTATAGAACCAGATATAGTATGCTACGGTAAGATAATAGGTGGTGGAATGCCAATAGGCGCATACGGGGCTAAAAACCACATCATGGAAAAGGTAGCGCCGGAAGGTCCTATATACCAAGCTGGTACTCTTTCTGGAAATCCTATATCTGTGGCTTCTGGACTCGCTATTTTAAAAACCTTGATTAAAGATATCACAATATACGATAGATTAGCAGAGTTAAGAGCCTATTTTACTTATGCAATTTCAAAAATGCTTTTAGAAAAAGGTATAGCGCATAAAATAAATGAGATTGCTTCTATGTTTACGATATTTTTTACAGATAAAGATGTAGTAGATTTTAAAAGCGCAAAAACATCGGATACAAATATCTTTGGTAAGTTTTTTAGAAACGCTTTACAAGAGGGCGTTTTGATGCCTCCTTCTCAATTTGAAGCGTGGTTTTTATCGACTGCTCATACTAAAGATGTTATAGATATAACTTTGGAAAAGCTAAAGAAAGCTATAGA
The DNA here is from genome assembly GCA_002878215.1 of Hydrogenobaculum sp. GTDB lineage: Bacteria > Aquificota > Aquificia > Aquificales > Aquificaceae > Hydrogenobaculum. Next base: position 12,184 of record PNJC01000105.1, read on the forward strand.
TTTACTATGAAAGATTTTATAATACCAGCCATAGATATAAAAAACGGCTCCGTGGTAAGGCTAAAAGAGGGAAAATTTGAAGATATAAAAGTTTATAAAAAAGACCCTGTAGAGCAGTTTGAGCTTTTTGTAGAGCTTGGTTTTAAACGTATTCACATAGTTGATTTAGACGGGGCTCAATCAGGTGTTCCTAAAAACCTAAAACTTTTAGAAAACATGCTAAAACAAAAAAATAAAGCCAAAGTAGAAATAGGTGGTGGTATTAGAAGTTTAGAGACGGCAAAGGCACTTTTTGATATAGGGGTAGATTACATAATAGTGGGTACAATGGCTGTAAAAAACAAAGAAGAGTTTATGAGGCTTTTAGAAATATATGAAAACAAAGTAATCTTAAGCGTGGATGCAAAAAACGGTAAAGTGGCAATAGGTGGATGGGAAGAACAAAGCAGTCTAAGTCCTTGCGATATGGCAAAACTTTACAACGATTATCCTATAGAGTCTTACCTTTACACAAATATCAATATAGATGGAATGCTAAGCGGCATAGACATAAACCCCTATAAAGAGTTTAAAAAATGTACTCAAAAGCCAATAATAGCCTCTGGTGGTGTAGCTTCCTTAGAAGACGTAATGAAGCTAAAGCCTTTAGTAAACGGTGTAGTGGTGGGGAAGGCTATATACGAGAATACAATAGATATATATTCTTTATAAAAGCGGTAAACGGGATTCGAACCCGCAACCTGCTGCTTGGGAAGCAGCCGCTCTACCATTGAGCTATTACCGCTTCATATAAGATTATACTACACTAACAATTTAAAGTGTATGAGCTTAAACTATCTCTCATAAAGATAATACTTACCATCAAACTCTATTCCTTTTGTTAAAAGCTTGTAATAAGGCATTTTTGAGGGTGGATTTTTGGATATTACAAAATAATGCTTTGGGGTATAACGTGGTAAAGAGTCTATGCATGTGTTTAGATAATAAACCATTGCAGATAAATGAGCATTATCATAATAAACTGGTAGTTTTTTAGATTTTATTATAGAAACGGCTTTTGGTACAAAGCGCTCTGACTCGTAGCGATAAGCTAGTATGAAAAGCACAAAAAGTAAAATACTTGATAATATGAGGTTAAACTTCACAAGCTTTTTTGAGGCATACATTGATATAAATATTGAGATAGGGACATAGATGCTTATTATGTAATGATGAAGTTTGTTTTTGGATAAAGTAAAAAATAAAAGCACCACTAAAGACCATATAAGCATATCTGTGGCGGCTTTTGTTTTTTGATTTAAATACTTTTTCAAAAAGCTGTAAAACCAAGGTACCCAAAGGATTAGAGCTATAAAAAGCACTACTATATAATAATAAAACGGGTAAAGGTGGATATTTTTCTGACCTGTGTAGACATCTATGTTGTTTCTTATGAAAAATTTGTATATATAATAAAATCCGTACTTATAAACCATATAAATATACCAACTCCAGCCTATCACTACATACAACAAAATACCTTTTATATCGATAAGCTTTTTTATAAATTTTATATTCCTTTTTAAAGATATTATCACCATCAAGACTACAGCGGTACCCACTGGGCCTTTGGTAAGGGTTGCAAAGCCCATAAATATGTATCCAAGGGTTGTTTTTTCTTTCAGAAAAAAGTATATCGATACTATCTCAAAAGCCGTAAGAAGCATTTCTGGGACATATGCCCTTGATTCTATCCAAAGATGCGTGATGGTAAAAAGTATCAAAGATGCGTAAAAAGGATTTTCTAATTTATATATATCTTTTGCTATTTTATAAGTAAATATTCCTATTATAAAAGCGCTAATACCAGAGACAGCCCTTGCAAGCCACACATGAACCCCAAATATTAAAAACAGCAAATCACTTACCCAGTATAGCATTGGTGGTTTTTCAAACCTAAAATGACAGTTAAACATAGGTGTCAAAAAATGTCCAGTTTGAAGCATATAAGAAGCAGCGTATAAGTTTCTTCCTTCATCTGGAGAAGTAATTGAAAGTATATTGTTACCAAGAAAGAAAAAATAAAAAGAAAGAATTGTGTATATTGCAATTTCTTTTTTAGTCATTCATGTTTATTTGTTTTGCTCTATCCAATCATCTAATCTTTTTGAAAACTCTAAATCTTTTTCTGACACTCCGCTAGTGCTGTGGGTAGTTAAAAATATCGTAATGCTTTTGCTGGCTGTGTGAAAAAGTATGTCTGGGTGATGATCGAGGTTTTTTATAGTGTTTGTGATAAATATTAAAAACTCTGTAATCTTATCCCAGTCATCTATAAAATATGTTTTTACTATGCTTTTACCGCTTTTTATCCAACCGTTTTGAAGCTTTTCCATAAAAACATTATACATCATTTAAAAATAGAGGCTGTATGATATAATATTAGTGATTGGTCAGTCATGAAATGGTTCTATGTAGGAATTGTGTCACTTGGTGTTTTTATGGTTGTGCTTGGTACCACCAGCGTCAACGTGGCGATGCCAAGAATGATAGCTCCCCTTCATACAGATTTGTTTGGTATAGAATGGGTTTCTATAAGCTATTTAATATCTACAGCCATCACTATGCTTGCTTTTAATACAATATCTGGGATACACGGTTTTAAAAAAGTATACATAGCAGGACTTATATTTTATACGCTAGGAAGCATTTTGGCGGGGCAAGCTCATTCTTTGCTTGAGATGATAATATTTAGAAGTACGCAAGGAATAGGAGAAGGGCTTGTCATACCGGCTGGGCAAGCTATCATACAGATGAGTTTTTCAAAAGAAGAAAGAGGAAGGGCGATGGGTATATACGCCCTTGGCATGTCTTTTGCGCCGGGTCTTGGTCCCACCATAGGTGGATATCTTGTAGAGTATATATCGTGGCGCTCTATTTTTTATATAAATGTGCCTATATCTATTCTTCTTTTGGCTTTAGGTGTATCCTTTTTACCATCTTATCATGTTAAAAGCCAAAAAACGATGTTTAATATATGGAGTTTCTTGGCACTTTCTTCTTTTAGCATATCTTCCATTGTACTATTGTCCAAAGGCGAAAAGTGGGGATGGTTTTCCAATACAAAGTCCATATACTTTTTAACAATATCTGTTTTATCTTTTTTGGTGTTCTTGCTTTTAGAAACAATATTTGACAACAAGCTTGTAGGTTTGGAAATCTTTAAAAACTTAGAATTTACGCTGGCGGTAAGTGTATTTGTGTTGGTGCAAGGGCTTACGTTTTTCCAAACTGTTTATACGATACCTATATATTTTGAAAGAGTGAGAGACCTTGGGACTTTTGAAACCGGGCTTCATATATTTCCATACGCCATAGGAATAGGTGTTTTCTCTTTGATAGGCGGAAAATTGGCAGACAAGATAAATCCAAGCATACTTATATTCTTCTCAGAGGCGATTTTGATGATAACGCTTTTTTTCTTCTTATCAAACATAGATTACTACACGCCAAGGTATAAGATTACACTTTATATGCTTCTTATTGGTTGTGGAATGGGGCTTTTCTTTGCACCAATTTTAAAAATAGCCTTTAACTCCGTAAAGCAAGAACTCATGGGATTATCCACGGCTATATACGGGTATATGAGGCTTATAGGAGCATCTTTAGGTACTTCTATAGCTACAAACATAATAACTTCTTACAGTGCAAAAAACTTTGACTACATAAACGATTCAAGGGCTTTTAACAGCATAGGTTTTAAGCTTTTTGAAGAAAAGTTTGATTCAAAGATATTGGCAAAAGCCGTTTTATATAAATTTCAAATGCTTTTATCAGAAGCTTACGGCATCACAGAGGTATTTAGATTTTCTTTTTATGCGGTTTCTTTTTCTGTGGTTATCACTATAGTTTTATATTTTTATATAGAGAAAGGGAAAAGCAAAATATCATAAACAGAAGACTTTGCCTACACCGACGCTGATAGAGATATAGCAGGTGGTATTTCCATAAACGGTATACATTGGAAAAGACCCCAAGATCAAGTAGGCATAGGTCTTGCTATAAACGGTCTTTCAAACACCCACAAAAGATATTTAGAATCTGGGACCATCAACGAACCATCTTCTTCATTCTTCGTAGGCTCAGGTCAAGATGGACAGTTTAACTA
>PNJC01000032.1 GCA_002878215.1 Hydrogenobaculum sp.
AGGGATTACGGATTACTTAGTAAAGTATATGGGCTGTTGGCTTTTTCTATAGCCTCGGCCGTAGTGGGAAGTGTGGTAGGGCTTTCTCATGTAGTAATGGTGGCAACCCACTTTTGGTTATTTGCAATACTTGAGTTTGTATTAGTCTTTGCCACATCAATAGTGGGTCAAAACAAAGAAATGGCCTTACCAGGCTTTATACTTCTAAACGTATTTACCTTCATAACAGGTTTTACTTTGGCTCCCATACTTTCTTTTGCTTTGGCGGTAAACCCTGCTGCTATAATTTACGCTCTTGTGACTACTGCTGCTACTTTTGTGGGCATGAGCTTAGTTCCTATAGTATTTAGGGTTAACGTCCTTGGAATGGGCGGATTTTTGTTTGCGGGTCTAATAGCCATAGTGGTAGCCAGCTTGCTAAATCTATTTTTCCACTCTGGTGTTGCCGCTTTGGTAATATCTATAGTAGCTACCGTGCTTTTTAGCTTGTATGTAAGCTACGATACGGCACGTATCTTAAGCATGGACCCAGACGCCCCAGCGGTAGCTTTGGCATTGGCGCTATATCTAGATATCCTAAACTTGTTTGTAAACATACTATTCTTATTCTTGGAGTTTTCTGGTAATAGAAGAAACTAACAAGGTATTTTAGCCCCTATTTTGGGGCTTTTAATATTTCTTTGAGAAAAGTTCTTTTGCTTTTTTAGATGCTTCGTAGTGATTGACTACTGGGTTGTGATAATTTAACTTGTAGCTGATAGGGTCGTGAAGTTTTTCACAATCCTCATCTTTTAATTCTTTTAAATACTTTTTTATATAAATACAGTCTTTGTCAAATTTTTGAGATTGTAATATCGGATTAAATATTCTAAGAGGTTTTGGATCGGGACCCACCGATGAAGACCACTGCCAATTGCCAACGTTTACAACCTCATCATAATCTATGAGATACTCTTTGAAAAAACTTTCACCTATGCGCCAGTCTACCATAAGATCTTTTACCAAAAAGCTTGCTAAAATCATTCTAACTCTGTTGTGTACCCAGTTTTCTTCTTTTAGCTGCATAATGCCTGCATCTATTATAGGATAGCCAGTCTCTCCTTTCATAAACTTTTCTATCTTCTTATCGTCGTTTTCCCAAGCTATACCTCTTCTTTTTTCCTGAAATTCTAAGCTTTTAAAATCATAAAAATAATGTTTTATGTGATACCAAAACTCTCGCCACGACAATTCGCTTACAAACGTTTCGCTTTTGTTTTTGGCTTTTTGATAGATATCCCTTATAGACAAAATACCAAATCTAATGCAAGGAGATAGCTTTGAACTTCCATCCAAAAACGGATAGTTTCTTTTTTCTTCATATTCCTCAAATTTAAAGCTGTTTAGCCTCTTGACGCAATCTTCATAGCTCCAATGAGGATGTTTTAAATCAAGCTCTTTGTATTTAAAGATAAGCTTTTCTACGTTATCAAGGTCTAATTTAAGCACTTTCCCTCTTATAACATCTTCATCTAAGCTTATTTTTTCTTCTTTTATTAAAGACCTCCATTTTTTGTAAAAAGGTGTAAACACTTTGGTATATGGGATATCTCTAAAGTCCACCAAGTAATTGTCAAACACCTCTACAAATTTTATGCTTTTTCTCTCAAGCAAATCTTTTATTCTTTTATCTCTTTTCTCCCCTTGCCAACTAAAAGCTTTTGCCGTATAAACGGCGTCTGGTTTAAACTTTTCTATTAAAAGCTCAAAAACATCTTCATCCTCTTCGTAAAAGGTGTAAATAGGCATTTCTTTTGAGATGTGTTTTAAAGCATCCACTATAAGACCAAGTTTTTTGTTAAGGGTGTTTAATTCTTTTATAAGGCTTTTATTAAATATAAAAATAGGTATTACTTCATCAGAATTTTTAAAAGCTTCAAAGAGTGCTTTGTTGTCTTCTAACCTTAAATCTCTTCTAAACCAAAATATAGAGCGCA
>PNJC01000008.1 GCA_002878215.1 Hydrogenobaculum sp.
AAGGATTTAGCGTCATACTAAAAGAGGAGTGAATGGAGGGGCAAAATTCGATATTTTTAGGATACACATGAATACATACACCTTTTATTGGAAGCGTCTGCGGTGGGATTGATATCGAAATTGGCTTTTTGAAAGTGCTAAACTGAGCTAAAAGACCTATCCAATGGTCTTGATAATAAGAGATAAGTCTTGGTTTAGAACTATATTTAGCATACCAAAGATGTACAAAAGGTATGTAAAACAGTGCACTAAGAAATACCGCAAAAGAAAAAAGCACCGCTACATACTTTAAATCTTTGTAAGGGTATGGATGGTATTTTAGGATAAGATGCCTTATTCTTTCAAATAAATTTTCAACACTTACAGCTACCAAAAATGCAAGTATGAGGCTTATAAAAAGGACTTTGTAAGGGTTGTGGACAAAGTAAATATATATAGGATAGTGTAAAAGATAAAGAGAGTAGGTAAAGTTTCCGAGGAAATTTTCAATGGGCCCCTTGCCGTTTTCACCAAGGTAAAAAATTATATAAGAAAGGGCTATAAGACCAAAGATATAACCTAAAAAGGGATTTAAGAAAAAAGGAAGATAGCATATGTATATGTAAAGCAACATTGAAAATATAAAAAGCTTTTTGGATTTTGGGATATGGCTTTTCATGTGATATAAAAATATTCCTATTATAAAAGCTAGAAAACAAAAATCAATCAGAGAATAAAAATAAAGGTGAAAAAAGTTTGCATTGCTAAAAAGAGCAAAAGGTATGTCTTTTTTAGAAATAGCTATCAAAAATAGTATCAAAAAACTTATAAAAAATGGATAAAAGTATTTTTTATAAAAGCTTACAACAAAGCCAATAGGGTAAAACACAACATCGTAGCAAAGAGTCCAAGCTTGGGGGATAAGTAAGCTAGCAAATAAAAGCGGCTTTTCTTTGTCAAAAAACGCTATAATCCCATAAGGTATGAGGCTGTTGTAAAAAAAATAAGTAGCATTTGCATGAGGTTTTAAGATTGTAAAAAATACAGCAAAAAGCACCAAGTAAAGAGGGTATATCCTCATATACCTTGTAAAAGTAAAATGAAGCAACGCTTTAAAGCTTGGATTTTGGTATTTTTTTGAGATACTTGCTACCAAATAACCGCTTAGCATAAAAAATCCATATACTGCCAGATGTCCATCACCCACAAAGTAGAAAATAGGTTTTTTAAATATGTCTATAAAAAATGGAGCCAAAAATCTATCAAAAAAATGTTTGTAAAAACCAAGATGAGTATCAATTACACTCAAAGCAAACAAAACCCTCAGCCATCCTAAGGTAGGTTTTTTCATGATACAATTATAATATGAGCTTAGCCCCTATAGCTATATTCTCTTACAAAAGGCCAAAACACATTGATATAATGCTAAGTTCTTTGATAAAAAACAAAGAGGCAAAAGAAAGCCCTGTTTTTGTTTTCATAGATGGACCTAGAAAAGATGATGAAAAACACTTTCAAGAGGAAATATCAAAATTAGTTTATAAGTACAAAGTTTTTTTTAAAAGCCTCGAAATAGTAAAAAGGCCAACAAACTACGGACTTCCAAGAAATATACCAGAAGGAGTGGAAGAGATATTAAATGTTTACGATAGGATAATAGTTTTAGAAGAAGATTTGTATCTAAGTCCATATTTTCTAAAGTTTATGAACGATGCTTTGGATTTTTATGAAGCTGAAGAAAAAGTGATGCATATATCTGGATATATATTTCCAATGAAGAAAAAAGGGCTTTTTGATACGTTTTTTATAAGACCAGCAAGCTGTTGGGGGTGGGCTACTTGGAAAAGGGCTTGGCATTTTGAAAGAAACCCAGAAAAGCTTTTTTATATGTTTAATAAAAATATGATAGAGGAGTTTAACTTAGGAGGGTGCACTCATTACTTTGAGC
>PNJC01000013.1 GCA_002878215.1 Hydrogenobaculum sp.
GGCGTTATGTTAAAAGTTGACATAGTTACACCAAAGGGCGTTGTATACACCGAAGAAGTGGAGTCTGTAAATATACCAGCCTACGATGGTGAAATGGGTATATTGGAAAACCATATGTTGCTTTTAACTCAAATAAAACCTGGTTTGGTTTACTTCAACAAAGACGACAAAAATGGTATAGCTGTAGGATATGGGTTTGCCGATATAACACCGGACAAAGTTATAATACTAACAGAAGAGGCTATTCCAGTAGGAAATATAGACCTTGAAGAATACAACAAAGTTTTTGAAGAAGCCACGAGAAAGTTATCTGATGCAAAAACCGCGGAAGAAATATCAGAATGGCAGAAAAAAAGAGAGATGGCAGAAGCGTTTATAAACATAGCAAAGCATTTTAGTCCTAAAATAAAAGTTTAAGGAGCTAAAGGTGAGATTACCAGAAAGGTTGGTGGAAAGAATAATAAATAAGTTAGTATCCGAGCTTTTAACAAAAAAATATATAGAAGTAGAGGATGTAGATTATTTTAAAAAACAGTTGCTAGCAATATTTAAAGAAGCCGATGAAGAAGAAAAAAACTTAGATGAAAGAGCAAAAGAAATATTAAAAGACCAACTATCTTATATAGAAAAAGAAAACATAGACTATAGAACAGCCTATAGAACTATAAGAATAAAACTGGCTGAAGAAATGAAAATAGAAACAAAACCTAGAGAGCGCATGAACCAAATAACCAATAGAATAAGAGATCTTATTAAAAACGACCCAAATATAGAAATTTATGAAGATATACCAATGATAAGAAAAGTTATATCCTCTATCCTTATAGAAGCCGCCAAAGAGGAAGAAGAAATAGAGAAAGAAGTGCGTACGCGTATAAAAAACTACTCAAAGAAGATTGTAGAAGGCACGTCGGAGTGGAATATTCTATACAAAAGGATATATCAAGACACTCTAAAGCAAAGAGGCCTTGCTTAACAGCAATTATAAAAAAAATTAATTTTTTTTTAATAAAATCTTAATACATAAAATATAAAATAAAGTAAAATAAAATATAACTTTGTTTAGGAGGTATTCTACATGGCTGTAAAAGCAGACAGAACTTTAGATGCATCTGGTCTCAATTGTCCTTTACCGGTACTTAAAACCAAAAAAGAAATGGCAGAAATGTCATCTGGTCAAATTTTGGAACTCATCACCACAGATCCTGGAGCAAAAGCAGATATACCAGCTTACTGTAAAAGAACTGGCGATGAGTTACTAGAAACTGTGGAAGAAGGTGGAAAAATTATATTCTATCTAAAGAAAAAGTAAGGAGTTTGTTATGGAAAGACTGGCTATAATAGCCACAAAAGGTACGTTAGATATGGCGTATCCGCCGCTGATACTAGCATCGGTAGCTGCTTCAATGGGTTTAGAAACAGCCATATTCTTTACGTTTTACGGCTTGAATATAATACATAAGGAAAAAGTAAACCAGCTGAAGTTGGCTCCCGTTGGAAATCCGGCTATGCCTATGGCTTTCCCACCGTCTATGGAAGAAAAGTTTCCTTTCCTTAAAAGCGTGTCGAACTTTATACCAGGCCCGCCTCAGCTAATGGGTGTAATACCAGGAATGACAGATTTAATGACTGAAATGATGAAAAAATCTATAAAAGAACATGGTGTTGCCTCTATACCAGAACTTCTTGAGCTATGCAAAGAAGCCGATGTAAAAATGATACCTTGTCAAATGACTATGGACCTTTTTGGATACAAATATGAAGATTTAATAGATGGTTTAGAGCCTCCAGGCGGTGCTATGACGCTTTTTGACTTCATATTGGAAGCTGATAAGCCTATAACAATTTTTGTGTAGGATGGAGTATGGTATTGGCTAGATTGTGTAGTTGTAGTGAAAGGCTTATAAGATTTTTATTATATTCTTATAAGCAAATCTTAATTGATTTTTTAAATTTTAGGATTAAACTTATTAAAGGAGAGATTTATGGCGGTACCTAACGGATTTGATAAGATTATTTTCTATATTTTAACTGTCCCATTTTTTGAAAGAGCTGATGCGGTGACCGGTGAGCTTATAAACCCTCAAGCGGGCGCACCTTTTTTCTTGGCTACTGCAGCTACTACGATGGACTTTGAAGTAGAGATGGTTATTACCTCAGAGGCTGGATTTTTATTGATGAAAGACAATGCAAAAAAGGTTAAAGTAAGACCTGGTGTAGAGCAAACTGTATATGATTTCATAAAAATGGCAAAAGAAGCAGGAGTAAAGGTATATCTTTGCGTACCATCTTTAGATTTGACGGAAGAATACAAGAGAGAGGATGTAAATACTGAACTTTGTGATGGTATAATAGGTGGTGCTGCATTCTTGGACAAAGTAATGAGTGGCGAGTACGCCGTTATAACTCTTTAAGGAGGTAATTGTTATGGATGGACACGCTTATGGATACAATCTTCCCATATCACAGAAGACTAAAGATGTGCCATGGGAAGAGAAGGTTAGAATTGTAGAGGAAGTCAAATCTGACTTTCGCTATCACGAATACATATTTGGGTGTTTAAACTGCGGTGTGTGTACTGCATCATGCCCATCAAATAGATTCTTTGATTATTCGCCCAGAGAGATAGTCCAAAGATTTTTGGAAGATGATGTGGAAGTGCTTTACGACATGATGCACGAATATATATGGGCTTGCTCTCAGTGTTTCACATGCTGGATAAGATGCCCATTTGTAAACAACCCAGGCGGTTTAGTGGCTATAATGAGAGAAGTAGCTGTTAGAAACGCTTTTGATGCAACCAAAGATCTTCTCAAACCGTACGGTCGCGTGCTCTTGAAGGTTATGACCACTGGTAACCAGCTCTCAGCGGATATGCTTCAGCCGGACTTCTTCCCAGACTGGGGTCCAAAGATGGCTGACAATATGGAAAACCTGAGAGCAAAGCGTATGGCTATCCCGTTTGACGTAGGTAAAGCCGTAAAAACAGCTTGGGAAGTATCTCTTCAAACTGCCATAGAACTTTACAGTATTTGGAGAGAAACAGGTATATTTGACATGCTTGAGAAGATAGACCCCAACCTCTACAATGTTATTATGGATATGGTAGAAGAAAACGAAGAGCGTTGGGAAGATATGCAAGAAGAGTGATTTATGCAATTTTTGGCGTAGTGCCAAAAAAATTTTTTAGGAGGTTAGTTTTATGAGTTTACTTAGATATGACAAGACCAAATTTCCAATTCAAAACAACCACGCTCATTACGATGAAATATTTGAGCGTATGGAAGAATTGGAAGCAAAGGGTGAGATCCTTATACATAGAATCACTGAGGAGCATAAACCCGTAGAGGTTTATACAAGAACTGGCCGTATAAAGACTGTGCCTACCAACAAGTTGTGGCATCATAAATCTTGCGGACAATGTGGTAACATACCAGGATATCCGGCTTCTATATTCTGGTTTATGAACAAGTTTGGATATGATTATCTTAACGAGCCACACCAAACTTCTTGTACCGCATGGAACTACCACGGTTCTGGCACATCAAACCCAGTAGCATTGGCCGCCGTATGGCTAAGAAACATGCACCAAGCTTGGAAAACCGGTTATTATCCTTTAATTCACTGCGGTACATCTTTTGGGTCTTATAAAGAAACCAGGGAACAGCTTATAATGAATAAAGAGTTGAGAGATGCTGTAAGACCTATACTTAAAAAGCTTGGTAGATTAGGACCAAATGGTGAATTGATAATACCTCAAGAAGTAGTACATTATTCAGAATGGACACATGCAAATAGATACAAAATAAAAGAGTTATATGAGAAAGAAGGTAAACCAAAGGGTATAGATGTATCTAATGTAAGAGTTGCTATACACAACGCTTGCCACGTTTGGAAAATGATAGCTGACGATTACGTATATGATCCAGAAATATATGGTGGCCAAAGACCAGCAGCATCTGCGGCTGTTATAAAAGAGCTGGGAGCTACAATTGCTGACTATTACACATGGTATGATTGCTGTGGTTTTGGATTTAGACATATCTTGACAGAAAGAGAGTTTACTAGGTCTTTTGCTATAAACAGAAAATTGAAGGTAATATACGAGGATGCTAAAGCAGATCTTATAGTTACTCACGATACTGGTTGCACTACAACTTTTGAAAAGAATCAATGGATAGGTAAGGCTCACGACATGTACTATCCAGTGGCTGTAATGTCAGATATTATGTTCTCAGCTTTAGCTTGTGGTGCACATCCATACAAGATAGTCCAGCTATACTGGAACTGCTCAAGCTATGAACCTCTCTTGGAAAAGATGGGTATAACCAACTGGAAAGAGCTAAGGAAAGAATGGGAAGACACCGTAAAATATATAAACGAGCTAGATAAAGCAGGTAAACACGATGAGCTTCAAGAATTCTTCAAAACCTATGACTTATATGAACCATACAGCAGAACATCAGATGGTAAACCAAGAGCAAGTGCAACGGCTGATAAGGTATTGTTTAGATCTTAATAAACCTTAGGAGGTTATATATGTCTAAGAACGTGTTAGTAATAGGTGGCGGGCCTGCTGGTGTATCCGCAGCTAAAACTCTTGGTAAATTAGGGATATCTACCATCTTAGTGGAAAAGGAACAAAAACTAGGTGGTAGACCAGTATTGGAAGATTACCATACCCTTATCCCAAGAAAGTTAAAACCATCACAAGTTTTAGGCCCAGTTATCGATGAAGTAACTAAGAACCCAAACGTTAAAGTCAAGTTAGGCACAGAAGTAGAAGCTTGCGAAGGTACGCCTGGTAATTACAAAGTAAAGCTATCAAACGGTGAAACTGTAGAGGTTGGAGCTATAGTAGTAGCTACTGGCTTCCAACACTTTAATCCAAGAAGAAAAGGTGAGCTAGGTTATGGGCTTTTCCCAGACGTAATAACAAACCTCGAGTTAGAGCAAATGTTTTCTCGTCAAGGCAAGCTCTATAGACCATCCAACGGCCAACTTCCAAAGCGTGTAGCGTTTGTATTCTGTGTTGGTTCAAGAGATAGACAATTAGGCGTATCAAATGTACACTGCTGTAGATATGGATGTGCTCTTTCTGGTTTACAAGGCACGGAGATAAGAGAGCATTATCCAGATGTAGATGTATTTTGCTATTATATGGACGTTAGAACATACGGTACTTGGGAATACCCATTCTATTGGGCTCCTCAAGAAAAAGCCGGTGTTAGATACGTAAGAGGAAGAATTGCTGAAATAACCTTCAGACCATCAGATGGTAGACTTGTGATAAAGCACGAAGATACCATAGTACAAAGACCATCAGAAGTACCAATGGACTTAGTGGTTTTGGTGCTTGGAATGGAACCATCTGAAGGCACAAAGAAAGTTGCTAAGATGCTAGGTTTGAACCAAGATCAAGATAGTAAATTCCTAATACCTTCTGACAATTCAGGTTCAAATATCATATCCAACAAAGAAGGTATATTCATAGCAGGCGCTTGCAAAGGTCCTATAGATATAGAGTCTTCTATGTCTGAGGGTGAAGCAGCCGCTGCAGAGGCAATAGCTTTTATAGGAGCTAAGGTGAGTGTGTAATGAGCAACATTAAACCAAACGAGGGGTTCAAAGCGGCCCCTCTTGATGACTTTTTAGTAAGAGATTATCTAATAAAAATATTAGGAGATGGAGAAGAGTTAGCGCAAGAGTTCTATTCTAGGGTTCTTGAGAAATCGAATCTTTTTAGAGAGACATTCTCGAAGGAGCGATTAGCATCTATAGACAAGGATAAATTGCTTGATGTATTTTACAGAATGTACCCAGCTAGAAGGTTCAGAAACAAGATAGTTGAAGAAACTGGTGTTAACAACCTCAAAAAAGCTATAAGCGATCTTTTATATTCTAAAGCGGATACCTGGGAGCAAAGGGTTAACGCTTTTACGGATGTAATAAGAGGTGTAAGTAAGAAAAACGCTAGGGATATCGCGGCAGAGATATTGCATTTTACATTTCCAGAAGATTATATACTTTTTACCTCTTGGATATGGGACCCAGAATCTGAAAGTGGAGCTATTGTGTTCTTAAAAGAAGAAGCTCCGGTAAATGGACATGGCAGAGAGATGTATGGTTCTACTTACGAAGAATTTTATCAAACCTACGTTCAGGTTTACGAAAAGCTTTTGGAGTTCGGTATAAGAGTTAGGGGATTTTTGTTTGTAGATATCTTCTTAGCTATGATTTACGGTACTTACGTTGATTACATGACCTTGTCTACGATGCATAGTGCTAAAGGTTTTTTCCCACCCGCGGATTTTATTGCTAAACGTCTGTTGGGTGTTTTAAGAGACGATGAAGTAACTTTTACCTATTAATAGGAGGTTGTTATGGCTATTCATGAACGTGGCCTTGTAGAGCAAGAACGTATAATAAAGAAAGATAGGATAGTTATAGACGGTGTTGATGCATCTGGAGATTGGAACCTTATAATACTTCCTCGTGTAATAAATGATTACGATTTAAACTTTGCCAAAGATATCATCAACCACCCCCAAGGGAAAACTATAAATCAGTGCTATCAATGTGCATACTGTACGGCTAGCTGTCCTGTTCATAACTATTGGGATGAAAAATACAACCCAAGACATTTCATATATCTAGCTAGATTAGGTATGCTAGATGAGTTGCAGAAAAGAGCAGATGTCATATGGAGATGTGTGTCTTGCCACAAATGTACTCACAGATGTCCAAAAGGTGTTTTGGTAGAGGAAGTATTAAAGGTAATAGTAAATCAAATGTCAAAAAGAGGTCTTATAGAAGAGTACCCATCTAAGAAATTTGATAAATTCTTCACAGAAAGCGTTATAGAGTATGGACGCATAGAAGATGGAGAATTGCTATTCGGTTGGATGGAAAAGCAAGGGTATTCTGTAATGAAAGATCCAATCCTCAAGAAACCAATACCTTTTGCAGGTGGTTTACCAGATTGGTTAAAGAGTTTAGCTATTAAACCGTTAAAGGGCATGAACATAGACTTCTTGATATTAAATGCTAAACATATGTTGATACATCCAAGAACTCAAAACTGGAATAGATTCAAACAAGTTCTTGAAAGAGTTATAAGAGAAGAAGGCATAATGACTCATTAAAGGAGGTTTTACATGGGTGTTATAGGTAAAAATGTAGCTTACTACCCAGGTTGCTCATTAGAAGGTGCGGCTAGAGCTTACGACGTATCTTTGAGACTAGTAGCTAAAGATTTGGGCTTAGAGCTTGATTATTTAAAAGATTACAACTGTTGTGGAGCAATGGAATCAAAGAATGTAACGTTCTGGGGTACTATTTTAATGAATGCTAGAAACATGTCTTTGGCTAGAAAACAAGGGTATGAAGTAATAGTGGCTCCTTGCAACGGTTGTTCTTTTTCACTACAAAGGGCATGGTACTTTCTAACTACCGATAATTCTGTGCTTACTAAAACAAATGCCCTTTTAAGAGAAGGTGGTGTGGATCCTTTGGATGTAATACCTGAGACCTACCATGCTTTGGAATGGCTTTATGAAGAAGCTGGTCCAGAAAAAATAAAAGAGAAAACCAAGAAACCTTTAAAAGGTTTAAAGGTGGCAAACTATTACGGCTGTCTATACACAAGACCGCACTTTTATGCTAGGACATACTCGCATGCTGGCGGTCAGGACTTAGATAAAGATAGACCAATGAGAAGGGCTACAGCTGATGATGATGAACATCCATTTTTCCAAAACAAGCTTTTAGAAGCAGCAGGGGCTACTAGCGTAGATTTTGAACCTATGCATACTCAATGTTGCGGCGGCCCTCACTCATTGTCGGATGAATCAGTGTCAGAAAAATTTGTTACCGAATGCCCACTTTGTCATGCTTCTTTGGAAATGTATAGACATAGATTAATGTTAAAAGGTGTTCCAGATGTTGATGTGCCAGCTGTCTATTTTACTCAGCTGTTAGGTCTTGCATTGGGAAGAAGCGCCTCTGAAGTAAAGCTAAAAGACAACCTATCTGATCCATTACCGGTGTTGAAAAGATACGGTTTGGCATGATATACTAAGTTGCCCCCATATTTCCTGGTGGCAATTTTAAACATGGCAATGTAGACGAAAATATAGTTGATCATAACGGGTGTTTAATACCAAAAGATTTGTATTACGATATAGAAAATCAAGTTTGGATTAGGTTAGAACCAGATGGCAATGTAACATACGGTCTTACAGATGTTGGACAAACTAGGTCTGGTAAGCTTTTACATATACGCATAAAAGATGTTGGTAAAAAAATACCCAAAGGCAAACCAGTGGCATCGTTGGAGAGCGGTAAATGGGCAGGTCCAATACCTTGTATCGTAGAGGGTGAAGTAGTAAGAAGAAACGAAGAGTTGTTAGAGCAAGCGGATATAATAAATTATGATCCGTACGGTAGAGGTTGGATAGTAACTTTAAAGCCTGTAAATTTAGAAAGAGATTTAAAAGATTTGGTAACTGGTGAAGAAGCTATTAGAAAAATGAAAGAGTATATAGATAGAGAGGATATCATTTGTATGAGGTGTACATAGTATGGCGGCTTCTGATAAACATGTTATACTTTTAGTGTCTCAGTGGTGTGCTACATGTCCAGATGCAGATGCTCTTTATCAAAAGTTACAAGCTGAGCTTGGTTTCAAGTACGAAGTGCTTGACGTGGCTCAACCAGAAGGTAGGGCTTGGGCTAAAAAGTTAATCGTTAGAAGTGTCCCATCTACCATAATAAACGGCAAGCTAACGTTTGTAGGAGTACCCTCGGAAGAAGAGGTAAGGAAGGTGCTTAACTCATGATGGAAGCAGAAGGTCAGAAAGTGTTAATACTTATGACAAGCGGTCCAAAAACACCTCATAGATGTGCTACGCCGTTTTTTATAGGAGCCTTAATGGCTTCAAACGATGCAATAGTAGAGATATTTTTTAATATGGATGGCACAAATTTAATACGAAAGGGTGTTCCAGAGTCTATATACCCCGGAGGAGATTCCTGCGTAGCAGGTCAAAAACCAAAATCGGTGTATGAATTTATGAAAGATGCCAAAGCTGCTGGTGTTAAACTTTATTCTTGTAAGCAGGCTATAGACTCGTCTGGTTTAAAAGAAGAGGAGTTAATACCACTGTTAGATGGTGTAGTACCAGCAGGTGAATTTGCTCAAAAATCCTTAGAAGCTGATAAGGTAATAATTTTTTAGGCTTTTAAAAGTTAAAAATTAATTTAGAAAATAATTTATTAAGGAGGTATATATGGCAGTAGTAAACGGGTGCAACATCCCAGAGGATTTACTTTACGACGTTGACGCAGAGGCTAATGCCTTCACATGGGCAAAAGACAACGGTGATGGCACTTTCACGGTGGGCCTCACTTCCGTAGCTGCAGCGATGGCTGGTAGATTGGTGGCCTATACGCCTAAAAAACCAGGTAAAGCTGTGGAAAGAAGAAAGTCTGTAGCTACTATAGAAAGTGGAAAATGGGTTGGTCCAGTGCCATCTCCATTGAGCGGCGAAGTGGTAGAGATAAACGACGCAGTAAAAGCAAACCCTGCCTTAGCTAACGACGATCCATACGGTGCAGGTTGGATAGCAAAAATAAAACCTACCAATCCATCAGAAGTGTCAATGCTTCTTAAAGGCCCAGAAGCTGTAGAAAAGTTAGGTGCTATAGCAAAAGAAAAAGGTATCTCCTGCGGTTAATATAATCTATGCCCTACTCTTTTGGAGTAGGGCTACTAAATTTAAAAATCAATTGTATTTGGTGTTTTAAATGAAGAAACTAGCTATTGTATTGATGTCTGATGTAAATATTAGTGAATTGAAAGTAGAGATGAGTATGAGGTTTGCTTTAAGGGCTTCCGAAGACCCAAGGTTTGATGTTAGATTTTTCTTTTGGGCAGATGGAGTTAAAGTGCCAAGGCAAATAGAGGATATACCTCATTTAAAAGATTTGTTTTATAAGCTTTTAGAAAAAGGTATTACTACAATGGCTTGTATAAACAACTCTACGAAGCTAGGAGAAAAAGAGTACAACGAAGAAAAAGGTATAAATGTTTTGGCTATTGGTCCAGAGCTTTTAGAACTTATAGATCAAGGTGCTGAAGTGATAACATTTTGAGGTAAACATTATGATAGATATAGAAATAAATGAAGCTTTTTTAGAAAAGCTGAAAACAGGTCTTAGAACAAAAGAAGAACATTTTGGAAGCAATATATATTTTTATGGACCTGGTTTTAAGTACTATGAAGTAGAAGATTTTAAAACTGTTTCAAAGCCAAGGTTTGTGGATATATCTATAACTGGTAAAAAGTGCGAGTTAATGTGTGATCACTGCGCTTCTAAGATATTACATCATATGATACCTGCCACTTCTCCTGAAGAACTTGTAAGGGTTTGTGAAGATCTAAAAGAAGCGGGCGTTGGAGGTATACTGATATCTGGAGGCTCAAACAAAGATAACGTAGTAGAGCTTTACGACTATAAAGATGCAATGATATATGCCAAAAAGGAGCTAGGACTTATAGTAACCTGTCATGTGGGCCTTGTGGATGAAAGACTAGCTAAGACGTTAAAAGAAGCGGAAGTGGATGCTGTTCTTTTAGATATTATAGGCGAAGATGAAACAATACATAAAGTTTATAAACTTCCTCATAAAAGCACTAAAGATTATGACGAATCTTTGAGGCTATTGAAAGAGCACGGTCTTAAAATAGTACCTCACATTATCATAGGTTTACATTATGGAAAAATTATAGGCGAGTTTAACGCGGTAGATATGATATCAAAATACGATCCAGATGCTTTAGTGCTTGTAGTGGTTATGCCTTACTACGGAAACGCAAGATATCAACTTATAAAACCTCCAAGCGCTGAAGAAGCTGCAGAGGTGATACTTTACGCTAGGCAAAAAATGCCAAAAAACCCTATAATAATAGGATGCGCAAGACCAGCAGGAGAGTATCGCTTGGCTTTTGATACATACGCTATGTTGGCAGGAGCAAACGGTATAGCTTTTCCCGCAGAGGGTATAGTGTCTCAAAGTATAGAATTTGGTATGAAACCGCACATATCCCCAAACTGCTGCTCTACTGTGATATTTGATATTAGGGATTTTGTGAATGGCTGAAGTACTAGAGGTTATAGATATTTCTAAAAGCCTGAAACTAATAACACTAAAGAGTTTGTATCTTTCAAAAGCAAAACCAGGTCAATTTTTTATTATGCAATATCAAGAAAAGCCAGAAAGAATACCCGTTTTTATCATGGATGCAGATATAGAACGTAATGCGGTTTCTTTTTTGTTGCAAAAGTCTGATGACATGGTGGTAACTGAGGCTTTTGAAAATATAAAACCAGGGCAAAAGTTGCATTACGTTGAAGGTCCAGCCGGAAAACCTTTTCCCCAGTTAGAATATAAAAATATACTCTTTGTAAGTATAAATTGGGGTTTTGCTGGCATATACAACGTCGCAAAACATCTAAAACCAAAAAACAAAATAGATCTTGCTTTCATAAATTCTGATGCTGTGCATTTAGAGGATTTAAGAAGCTATACAGGTATATTTGATAGTGTTTATGAGTTTGATAGTGTAGAAGCTTTTAGCAAGATTGATAAGCCATACGATGTTGTTGTAAGTGCTGGTTCTAATGAGTTAGCTAAAGAGTTAGTTAGTGTTTATGAAGATAAAAATGTTTTATGCGCAGTTATAACCAGGATGCTTTGTACTGTAGGGCTTTGCTTGGCTTGCAGGATTCAGTACGATGGCAAGCTTAAACTGCCTTGCGTGGAAGGACCTTGGCTTGAAGCCAACAAGATAGATTTTGATGATTTAAACAGAAGGCACCTCATCTTAAAAGAAGTGTTGGTGCGTTCTAGGAAGAGCTAAGCCATGAAGAAAATTAGGTATTACGATAGAAATCAAGAAGTTTTAATGCCAGTGGAAAAGCGTACAAAAACTTTTGAAGAGTACTCCCTTGGCTATACGATAAATTTAGCCATAGATGAGGCAAAGCGTTGTATACTTTGCAAAGATGCAGATAAAAGATGTATGAAAGGTTGTCCTATAAATGTAGACATACCAGGCTTTATATCAAAGATAGCAGAGGGTAACATATTGGAAGCTTACAAGATAATCACCCAAACAGATATATTCCCCTCAATATGCGGAAGGGTATGTCCTCAAGAAAGGCAATGCGAAGGCGCTTGTATATTGTACTTTGATACGGTAAGAAACAAGAGGAACAAAGGTTTGCCTGTTAATATAGGGGCTTTAGAAAAGTTTGTAGGGGATTTTGTAAGGATATCTGGCATAGAACCTTCAGTAGAGGTAGAAGATAAGAAAGGATACAAAGTTGCAATTGTGGGTTCAGGACCGGCATCACTAGGATGTGCTTATGAACTTGCTAGAAGAGGTATAGATGTTGAGGTTTACGAGGCGCTTCCTAAGCTTGGCGGTGTTATGTTTTACGGTATTCCAAACGCAAGACTTGATAAATCTATATTAGAATATGAAATAAACAAGCTTAAAAAAATGGGCGTAAAGTTTCACACTGGCATAGTAATAGGAAGAAGTGTATCGCTTAAAGAACTAAAAGAAAGCTTCGATGCAGTGTTTATAGGCGTAGGTGCTGGTAGAGGAAATCTAGGTATAAAAGGAGACAACCTTATAAATGTGTATTCTGCGATAGAGTTTCTCATGAATATAGCCTTAGGTTGTCCAATGGCCGATATAAAAAAAGTAGCCATAATAGGTGGTGGATTTACAGCTGTAGATTGTGCTATAAGCGCCATAAGGTTTGGCATGGAAACCCATGTAGTTTATAGAAGAACCAGAGAGACTTCTTCGGCTAGAGACGAAGAATGGGACCATATTCAAGAAGAAGGTGCTATAATACATTGGCTTACACAGCCAAAAGAAATAATAGGAGATGAAAACGGCTATGCAAAAGGCCTACTTTGTGTAAAAATGGAACTTGGTGAACCAGACGAATCAGGAAGACCTAGACCAGTTGAGGTGCCAAACTCAGAGTTTGTTATAGACTGCGATGCGGTGGTTTTAGCCATAGGTCAAAAACCAAACCCTATAGCCTTTGAAGAACTAAACCTAAAAACTACAAAATGGGGTACTCTTGAAGTAGACCAACATTATATGTGTTCTGTGGATGGTATATTTGCTTCTGGGGATGTGGTAAACGGCGGTGATACTGTAGTAAGAGCTTTAAAAGAGGGAAAAGAAGCGGCCAAGCATATTTACGATTATCTTATTAATAAATTTAGGAGGTCATAGCATGTCAAAAAAGAAAATTGTTATAGGAATAGTAGCCTTAGGGGCTGTGTTTCTGCTTTTTAGAGCTTGCGGGTCTTCACCTCAAGGGATATCTAGAGATTTAGTGTCAGATTTTGTGGCGAATCTAAAAGACCATCATCCTATGAAAGCCATAAGAAAGCTTGACCCAAGCTTAAGGGAAAGTTTAGAAAACCAATTAAAATTACCGCTTGCTTTGGTAGAGATGAAACCGTACGAAGCTCTAGGAGCTTCTTTGGAGGGTCAGATGTCTTTCGTAAAATCTTGGAAAATTAAAAATGTGTCAAAAATCTCAGATTCTGAGGTAAAGGTTGTATTGGAAACCAAAGACAACGAGCATATGGAACGTGATATAACCTTTACTGTATCAAAAGAGGATGACTCTTGGAAGATAACCAGCATAAGTTTTTAACGTTTATTTATTGAAAGTACTTGTCTGGCAAACAGCTTACTTAGGGGATGTGGTGTTGGCTACATCCCTTTTGCAAAATGCCGTTGATATTTTTGGCGAGTACAACGTAGGTTTTGTAGGAAGACCTTTTATAAAGGATGTTTTATATGGGTATCCTATAGAGCTTCACCCTTACAACAGGTCGTTAAAAGATTCTTTTAATATACTAAAAGCCATAAAGGGTTACGATGCTGTTTTGTCTTTGCACGTATCTTTTAGAAGCGCCTTAATGCTGTATTTATCTGGCATTAAAAAGCGAATAGGTTTTGATAGGTCAGAGGGAAAATTTTTATATACAGACCTTATACCTTACAAAGAAAAGGGTATTCACGAGATAGAAAGAAATATAAAACTTTTGGAGCTTTTAACGTCAAAAAAACTAAACCCAAAACCCCCAAAGCTGTATTTAGAAGAAGGAATAAAAGATGTTGTTAAAAAAAAGTTCCGCTTACCCCATTCTTTTATAGCAATATCTCCTATATCAAATTTTTTCTTAAAAACTTGGAAACTAGAGCACTTCATAGCACTTTCAAAATCTCTTGACAAACCTGTAATTATACTATCTGACAGGCGTTTAGAGGCTTTTGACAATATTAAAAATGTTTTAAACTTATCTGGACTAACATCTTTAAAGGAGTTTTTGGCCGTTGTGAGCCTTTCTTCTCTTGTGATAGCAAACGATTCTTCTGCTATTCATATAGCAAACGCCTTTGGTGTGAAAGCTATTTCAATATATTGTGCTACTTCAGCCTCTTATGGGTTTTATCCTACAGACGGGTTTTATTTAGAGCCTAAACTTTATTGTCATCCTTGTTCTATAAATCCTAAAAGCTGTAAAACAAATACCTACCAATGCCTTGATTTTGTGAAACCAGAGGATGTGCTGGAGAAGGTGAAGACTATTCATGATTTATTCATTTAGCTGTGGTATAATGGCATTTAATATTTAGGAGGTTTTTTATGTATAAAAAGTTGTTGCTGTCTATAGGTGCTTTTGGTATGATGATAAGTGGTGCTTACGCAAAGGACTCTTGTCCATCGAAAACGGAGGTTAAAAGCATATTGAAAAATTTTAACCTACCGCCTACTATAAAAATAGAAGATGTATATCCATCCAAAAGGCTTAACGGTTTTTGCGAAGTGGTGTTTAAAGTATCTCCGTTAAACGCTCAATACTTTTTTATAAGCAAAAACGGAAACTATATAATACAAGGTCAGGTTATAGACATAAAGCGTAAGTCTTTGGTAGCCCCAGATTTATCTAAGTATGAAAAGTTATCACAACATCAACTAAAAGAGTTAGAAAATCATGTTGATTTTGTATACAACGGTAAAAACGCTAAAAACTTTGTCTATTTTATAACAGACCCACAATGTCCATTCTGTCATGAAGCGGAAAACCCTCTTAAAGAATGGGCAAAGAAAAACCATATAGCGATAAAGGTAATTTTATATCCTGTGCAAACACCAACAGGTTCTTTGCATCCTGGTTCTGTTAAGAAATCTGCCGAGCTTTTATGCGATAACAACGCTAGCTACAGTATGTTGGAATTTATGTACAGTGCTCCGGTACCAAAAAACCCTTGTAAAAAAGGCCTAGAAAAAGTGAGAAAAAACATATCATATCTACAAGGTTTAGGAGTAGACGGAACACCTACGTTCGTTGGCCCTACCGGCAAAGTAGAAACTGGTATTGCAAACTCAAAAGAAACAATGTACAAAGAGTTTGACAATCTGATAAAATAATTGTTATGATAGCTTACTTTGTAATGGAGTGTGGCATAGAGCCATATATAACCACTTATAGCGGTGGGCTTGGAGTGTTGGCTGGTGATACGCTTCAAAGCCTTGCGGATTTAAAAGTGCCCTCTGTGGGCGTTACTATACTTTGGAGAAAAGGTTATACATCTCAGCATCTTACGGCTCATGGAGCTCAAACAGATTTTCCGCAAACTTGGGACCCATCAAAATATTTGAAGCCCTTAGATGTTAAAATCAAAATACCTGTTAACGGTCAAGATATATATGTGACGGCTTGGAAATACGATATGATGGGTATAAATGGTCATATAGTGCCTGTGCTATTCTTAGATACAAACTTAAAAGAAAACCAGCCAGAGATAAGGCAAATATTTGACAGGCTTTATCTTGCCCAAGGGAAAGACAGAATGCTTCAAGAGATTATATTTGGTATAGGTGGTTATGAGCTTTTAAAAGCTTTAGGTTATAAGATAATGGTATATCATATAAATGAAAGCCATTCAGCGTTTCTCACGGTAGGTCTTTTGAAAGATCTACAAGATATAGAAAAGGTGAGGGATAGGGTAGTTTTTGTAACTCATACCCCTGTGGCAGCCGCTTTTGACAAGTTTCCAATAGAAGATGTAAAAACGTATTTAAAAGATTATATCAAAGATGCTAACATGGAAGATCTTTTTGATCACGATCAAGAGTTTAACCTATCTTGGGTATCTTTAAAAGCAGCTAGAACCGTAGCTGCCGTATCAAAAAAACACAAATACGTATCCGAAAGCATCTTTGAAGGGCATAAGTTAGAGTATGTAACAAACGGTGTGCATCATATGAGGTGGGTATCACCTCACCATAAAAAGCTTTACACAGAATTTATAAGGGGTTGGGAAGAAGACCCTTCATTGCTAAGACAGATAGTAAATGTGCCAGACCAGATATTTGTACAAGTCCATCAAAGGGCAAAAGACGACCTTATAGATTTGGTAAACTCTCAAACGGATGCTTCCTTTTCTAGAGATTGGTTTACTATAGGGGTAGCAAGGCGTATAACAGCCTACAAAAGAAATCACATGATATTGAAAGATATTGATTGGCTCATAGATATAGCCAACGATTTTAACGGTATTCAAATATTATTTTCTGGTAAGGCTCATCCGCTTGATGGGGAAGGTAAAGCCATCATAAAAGAGATATTTGATGCAAAAGATTATGCAAAATCCAAAACCAACAAGCTAAAAATAGCTTTTATAGAAAATTACGACATGTATAAGGCTAAAATTATTGTATCTGGTGTAGACATATGGTTAAACACTCCGCAAAGACCTTTGGAGGCTTCTGGTACAAGCGGAATGAAAGCAGCCTTAAACGGCGTTCCCCATTTCTCTGTGTTGGATGGATGGTGGATAGAGGGTTGCATGGAAAATGTAAACGGCTGGTCTATAGGCAAAAGGACATCTTGGGAAGATATAGCCTTAGAACCAGAGTGGGATAAGGACGAGATACACGACCTTTACAACAAGCTTAGATATGTAATATTGCCTACTTACTACAACAGCTTTGGAAAATATGTAAACGTCATGAAAATGGCTGTAGCTACAAGCGGGACGTATTTTAATACAAATAGGATGGTGATGGAATATATAACAAAGCTTTATCTAAAGAACACGTTGGCGGTGTGAAGAACTACAAATTTACAATATCCTTTTTGGGTACAAATTATAGCGGATGGCAATATCAACCAAACGTGCCCACTATACAAAACGAAGTAGAAGAAAAGCTATATTACATAGTAAACAAGAAAAAACCTATAAAACAAAAAATAAGGGCTATAGGTTGTTCTAGAACAGATAAAGGTGTTCATGCTATTGAGTTTGTATTCAACGTCAAGATGGAATACGATAAAGACTTAAACTTTTTAAGAAAAGCCCTAAACAGTGCTCTACCAAAGGATATAAAAGTCCACAGCATAGAAGAAGTACCTTTGGAGTTTAACTCACGTTTTGACGCTTTTAAAAAAACATATATATATAAATTATTTTTTGGTGAAAAAAACTCACCGTTTTTCCAAGATAGGGCTATGCTGGTATATAAACCTACAGATTTAGGCAAGATGATGGAGATATCTTACTTGTTTTTAGGTTATAAGGATTTTAGAGGGTTTACTAAAGAGCTTGAAGATGAAAACAGCTATTGCTTCGTAGAAAATATAACTTTTAATATAGATTATCCCTTGGTAGAAATATCGATCACTGCCAATAGATTTTTGAGGTATATGGTAAGACGCATAATAGGTACGATGCTATCTTACGCTCAAGGGCTTATATCCATAGACGATGTAAACGATTTTTTAAAAGCCAAAAAAGTTTCAAATCACACGGCAAAAGCGCATGGGTTATACTTAAAAAAGGTGTATTACTGATGGAGATAGGCGATATAGTTTTAGATATGTATAGGATAGTAGGTATTCTTGGGGAAGGTGAGTTTGGTAAGGTATACAAAGTTGAGGGTTTAAAAGGTAAATACAAGTGGAAGGAGTTTGCATTAAAAATAGCAAAAGATGAATATGCTATAGAATACCTTTGGAAAGAAGTTCAGTCTTTGATACTTTTAAGACACCCAAACATCATATCTTTGATAAGCTATTTGTATAAAAAAGATGAAAAGAGATTGTATGTTATATACGAGCTTATGGATACTGGAAATTTAAAAGAATATATATCTCACCAAAGTCTCAGCAAAGAGCTTGTGTTGAAGATTTTTGCGGATATAACCAACGGCCTTGCTTTTTTACATCAAATGGGCTATATACACAGCGATATAAAACCAGATAACGTGTTTGGCAAAAAGATACTAAAAGGGCTCGTGTGGAAGTTGGGAGATTTTGGGCTTTTAAAAACAAAAAAAGGCCAATCTCTTATATCTGTAAAAGGTACTGTAGGCTATATAGCGCCTGAGATATTTAGAAACGAGATATACCCAGCAAGCGATATATTCTCAATGGGAGCGTTGCTTCACTATATTCTTACAAAAAAAGACCCTTTTGATGTAGAAAGCGACATCCCAAAGCTAAAAAGAAACAAAAACTGCGATTACAAGATATCAGAAGACATACCTCAAAAAACAAGAGAGTTTATAAAAATGCTTTTAGAATGCGATTACAACAAAAGATTTCAAAACGCTATAGAACTAAGAGAATATCTAAAAACTCACGAGATTTTATGAATATAGTCTACGAGTGCGGACAGATAATTGGGGATAAGAATTATCAAAGCGATGAAATATTTGTGCAAGATAGCGTATTTGCAGTGGCAGATGGTATGGGAGATAAAAACTCCGGAAAGCTTGCTTCAAAAATAGCTATACAGGTGTTAGAGCGATATCTTTATGATATAGAAAAGGCTTTTGATAAAATAAACAAGGAGATTATAAACAGGTTGAGTAAATATGCAGATGGGCTTATATGTGGTACCACGCTTAGCGTATTAAAATGTGATTTAAACACTATGATGTATCATATTTATCATGTAGGAGATTCAAAAATATTTCTTATTCGTAATAAAAGCTTAATACAGCTTACTAAAGACCAAAGCAAACTAGAAAACCATAAAAAATATGTAAAAGCTCTCGGCACAAATTGGAGTATAGAGTTATACAAAGAGCAAGGAAACATTGAGAAAAACGACATTTTTTTAATATCCACAGATGGTATATGCGATATAAAAGATATATTGGAAGATATAGTAGAAAAAGACCCTAAAGCTATAAAAGAACATATATTATCAAAAGAGCGTCTCATAAAAGACAACCTGTCGTTTATAGTGTTAAAAGTTTTTTAGCTTTTCAGAGGAAAATATGTGCTCTAATACGAACTTCTTAATACCGTCTTTTGTAAGGTTGAACATCTCTCTCAACTCTTTTTGAGAAGCATGCTCTACAAATTTATCTGGAATACCTATTCTATAAAGTTGTACATCTAACATGTTGTCGTTAAAAAACTCTAAAATAGAAGCCCCAAAACCACCTTTTAAAACTCCGTCTTCAACGCTTAAAACAACGTTAAACCTTTTTGCTATATCAAAAAGCATATCTTTGTCTAAAGGCTTTATAAACCTTGCGTTTATCACCTCTGCATTTATGCCATGGTCTAAAAGTTCATAAGATGCCTCTAAAGCTTCTTTTAAGAGATAGCTATTTGTAAGTATAGCTATATCTGTACCAGGTTTTAATACTTCCCATTTGCCAATTTTTATGAGCTTTGGTGCTCTTTCTTCTTTGGATAAAACCGCTTCTCCTCTTGGATATCTTATTGCAAAAGGTTTGTTGGAATTTATGGCTGTGTAAAGAAGGTCTAGAAGCTCTAGGTTGTCTTTAGGAGATGAGATAACAACATTTGGTATACAATTTAAAAACGATATGTCAAAAACCCCGTGGTGTGTAGGCCCATCTTCTCCTACCAAACCAGCTCTATCCACTGCGAAAACAACGTTTAGGTTTTGAAGGGCTATATCGTGTATGATTTGGTCGTAGGCTCTTTGCATAAAAGTAGAGTAATAGGCCAAAACTGGCTTTAGGCCACCTGCAGCAAGTCCAGCGGAAAACGTGGCGGCGTGTTGCTCTGCTATACCAACGTCAAAAAACCTGTCTGGATATTTTTTAGCAAAATCAATAAGACCAGAACCCTCTTTCATGGCAGGGGTTATGGCTACTACTCTTTCATCAAGCTCTGCTATTTTAAGAAGCGCTTCTGAAAAGCATTGGGTCCAAGATTTACCACCAGACATTTTTGAAGCTTCACCGGATTCCTTCTTGTAAGGGGCCACTCCATGCCATTTTACAGGGTTTTCTTCCGCTGGTTCGTAGCCTTTGCCTTTTTTTGTGACTATGTGCATTAATACAGGTCCATCTATAGATTTTGCGTTTTTTAACGTTGTTTCAAGGGCATCTTCATTGTGACCATCTATTATACCTATGTAATTTAGGCCAAGCTCTTCGAACAAAATACCAGGTGTGGCGAAACCCTTCACAAATTCTTCCGTGAGTTTTGCAAATCTTCTGGGTACAAACCCTGCTTTATCTAAAATATTTTTTATTTTGTTTCTTGTATCTTGTATGTGTTTGCCGGTGATTAGTTTGTTTAGATATGTGGATATTGCACCTATATTTTTTGATATGGACATTTCGTTGTCGTTTAAGATTATTATGAGTCTGTTGTGGTGAAGATGACCTATGTTGTTTAAAGCTTCGTAAACCATGCCAGCAGTCATAGCGCCGTCTCCTATGACAGCTACTACGTAGGAGTCATCTTTTAATAGGTCTTTTGCCACCCTAAAACCTTCTGCCGCTGATATAGAAGTAGAGCTATGCCCGGCTCCAAAGGCATCGTATATACTTTCTTCTCTTCTTAAAAATCCAGATATTCCATCTTTTTTTCTAAGCGTATGGAATACATTCTTTCTATCTGTTAGTATCTTCCAAGGGTAAGCTTGATGCCCTATATCCCAAACTACAATATCCTTTGGTACATCAAAAACCCTTAAAAGTGCTATGGTGAGCTCCACAGTACCAAGACCGGGAGCCACGTGGCCACCGTTTTTAGATGTTACATCTATGATAAGGTCTCTGACCTCTTTAGCTAAGACTTCCAATTCTTCTTTTGATAACTCTTTCAAATCCAATAAGCTGTTTACGCGCTCTAATACACTCATTTAAATTAATATATTATCTTGCTACAAAATCAAATATGATATCAAGACCTAAAAACACCGTTAGAAGGCAAAATAGTATTCCACTTACCGCAATAGCTATGCCTTTTATTCTGCCGGCATCTTCTTGTTTTACCCAAAGATACATGAAAGTACCTACTATGTAAAGGGCTGAAAATATGGCAATCCATTTGTGCAAAAATACAAAAAGCCATGGGGCTTTCACCATAACGTAAGATATCCTCTGAGCACCAAAGCCTGCGAGTACCGCTAAAATCCCAAATATCACAGACAATCCATGATTTGTAAGACCAAATAGCATTATGGACTTCTTTTTATAAAGCGTAAATACTAGAAGATAGGCAACGAAAGCCGTTAGAGCGTAAACACCTGTAAACATCGCAAAAAAAGCGTGCAGCATAACTTATACCTCCGTAAGTATTAGAATATAATTATAAACCATAAACTAAAGCACAATATAAAAAATATTCTTATAAGAAGCTCAAAAACGCTTATACTATAAAAAGACATATTGACACGCTAAACAAATGTTATAATATATACTTATCCCATTCTTAAAGGAGGCGTCGGTTATGTATTATGTAGCTAAAGTTATAAATGACGAATGCAGTAAATACAACTGCAAACAATGCACACTTTTTTGTCCAGAGCCAAATACCCTCATGTACGATGACAACGAACATCACGCTTATGTAGTTACAAATAGATGTAAAGGTTGTGCTCTTTGTGTATACGTATGCTCTGATATGTTAAAAAGAAACGCTATAAAGATGGTTATGGCAGAAGCCCACGAAGAAGTGGCATAAGTGGAATATATCTATGGAATTTTCAAAAGAACAGCTGGAGTTTTTGTCAAATATATTTGAGCAAGACATTACCAACGATAATTTTGATGAGATACTAACATCTAAAAACTACAAACTATACGAATGTAAGGGTTGCGGGAAACTTATACTCCATGATAATTACGAATTTTGGAACATAACCGAATGCTGTGATGACAACTCTAAGATAATGGACGATGGTACTTTGATGTGTGAGGTTTGTTATTCAAGGTCTTTGGAAAATATGATGAGTTGGTTAAACAGAAGACCGGAGTGGGCAAAGGAAGTAAAGTTTGATATAAAAAGGAGGGAATGATGGCGAAAGTAGCGGTTTTACTAGCTCCTGGTTTTGAAGAAATAGAAGCGATAGCTCCTATAGACATCCTAAGAAGAGGCGGAGTAGAGGTATTAATAGTAGGCGTGAAAGATAAAGTCATACCAAGCGCTAGAAACGTCAAGATTGAAACAGATATTACGATAGATGAGCTAAAAGATGTAGATAGCTTAGATATGATTGTGATACCCGGTGGTATGACGGGCGTTGAAAACCTTAAAAAAAGCCAAGAGGTAAAAAATCTTATAGAACAGATGAACAACAAGAAAAAGTATGTAAGCGCTATATGTGCAGGCCCTCTTGTATTAAAAGAAGCTGGTGTTGTCTCAAATAGACAAATAACCTCTCACCCTTCTGTAAAGCTTGAGTTTAGTGAATCTTTATACAAAGAAGAACCAGTGGTAGAGGATGAAAATATAACAAGCAGCAGAGGACCAGCTACAGCTATGCTATTTGGTTTTAGGCTTTTAGAAAAATTAACTTCAAAAGAAAAGGCAAAAGAAGTGGCCAAGGCGATGCTTTTTGAATATTGATAGATATGGATTTTAAAAGCATAGAAAAAAAGTGGCAAGAGCGCTGGGAAAAAGAATCTAAAACCCAAGAGCCCATAAACAAATTTTACGTGCTTGAAATGTTTCCGTATCCTTCTGGCAAGATACACATGGGGCATGTTAGAAACTATACCATAGGAGATGCTATAGCCCGTCTTAAGAGAATGGAAGGCTACAGCGTGCTTCATCCGATGGGGTGGGATGCTTTTGGGCTTCCAGCAGAGAATGCCGCCATCAAAAATAACTTAAGACCAGACATTTGGACTTATTCAAATATAGATTACATGAGAGCTCAATTAAAATCTCTTGGGTTTTCTTACGACTGGGATAGGGAGATAGCTACCTGTGATCCTAGCTATTACAAGTGGAACCAGTGGATTTTTTTGAAAATGTATGAGAAAGGCGTTGTTTATAGAAAAACTGCCACCGTAAACTGGTGCCCGGTGGATGAGACTGTCCTTGCCAACGAACAAGTAATAGATGGTAAATGTTGGAGGTGTGGGACTCTTATAGTCCAAAAAGAAATTCCCTCTTGGTATATAAAAGTTACAGACTACGCAGAAAGGCTTTTGGAAGATTTGAAGCTTTTAGAAGGAAAGTGGCCTCAAAAGGTTTTAACCCAGCAGAAAAACTGGATAGGAAAAAGCGAAGGAGCGTTGGTAAAGTTTCCCCTTGAAAGAAAAGTAAAAGATTTTGAGTACTTAGAAATCTTTACCACCAGAATAGACACTATATACGGGGTAAGCTTTATGGCGATAGCCCCAGAGCATCCTCTGGCAAAAGAACTATCTCATGAAAACCAAGCATTAAGAGATTTCTTAGAAAAAATGTCTCACATATCCACCAAAGAAAGAGGCACCACCTCAGCAAAAGAAGGTGTTTTTACAGGTTTATATGCAATAAATCCGGTCAACGGTAAAAAGATACCTATTTATGTGGCAAACTATATATTGATGGAATATGGAACAGGTGCTATAATGGCGGTGCCTGCTCACGATCAAAGGGATTTTGATTTTGCAAAAGCCTACAACTTGGATATTATACCTGTTGTAAAACCTCAAAATGATCATGATTTTAATGAAAAAGCCTACGAAGAAAAGGGAATACTTATAAACTCTGATATCTTCGACGGACTTACCTCTGACGATGCCAAGGAAAAGATTTTAGAGTTTTTAAAAGCCAAAAACTTAGCCGAGAAAAAAATTTCTTACAAGATAAAGGATTGGAACGTTTCAAGACAGCGCTATTGGGGCACTCCTATACCCATGATACACTGTGAAAACTGCGGTATTGTCCCGGTGCCTTACGAAGACTTACCAGTGCTTCTTCCAAAAGATGTAACCTTTACAGGCCACGGAAACCCTTTAGAACATTCAGAAAGCTTTGTAAATACCACATGCCCAAAATGCGGTGGCAAGGCAAGAAGAGAAACGGATACGATGGATACGTTTTTTGATTCCTCTTGGTATTTTATAAGGTTTACAGACCCCAAAAACGATAAGCTACCCTTTGATAAAGATATAGCCAACAAATGGATGAACGTTGATATATATATAGGCGGTATAGAACACGCCGTGCTTCACCTTCTTTATTCTAGATTTTTTGAAAAGTTTTTATACGATATAGGTCTTATAGACCATATAGAACCCTTTGACAAGCTCATTACCCAAGGCATGGTCTTAAAAAAATGGGTAAGCGTAGGAAAGCTCTTGGA
>PNJC01000103.1 GCA_002878215.1 Hydrogenobaculum sp.
ATGGTACCTACGTTGATGTGCTCTTTCTCTCTAACAAACTTTTCCTTTGCCATAAGCTACTCCTTTTTAAGTATGAGTTCTTTCTCCAACTACTTTCTCTGTAATACTTTGAGGTGCTTCACTGTAATGGGAGAATTTCATTATAAATGTACCACGCCCTTGTGTTAAGCTTCTAAGGTTAGTAGCGTAACCAAACATTTCAGACAGCGGTACATGCGCCTTTATAGAAGTAATAATACCTTTATTTTCCATACCCATAATCTTACCGCGTCTTGAGTTTAAATCTCCTATAACATCTCCAACGTAATCATCTGGAGTTTCAACTTCCACTTCCATTATAGGTTCTAAAAGCACTACACCAGCTTTCTTAGCGGCTTCTTTAAAAGCCATGGAGCCAGCTATCTTAAAAGCTATTTCAGAAGAATCTACTTCGTGGTAAGAACCATCAAAAAGTTTAACCTTCACGTCAACCACCGGATAACCTGCCAATACACCGTTTTCCATGGCTTCTTTTATGCCTTCTTCCACAGGAGGAATAAACTCTTTTGGTATAACACCACCTACTATAGCATTTTCAAATACAAAGCCGCTTCCTCTTTCTAAAGGTTCTACTTCTATAACAACGTGACCGTACTGACCTCTACCACCCGTTTGTCTTATAAACTTACCTTCAGCTACAGCTTTACCTTTTATAGCTTCCTTGTAAGCTACCTGAGGTTTACCTACGTTAACCTCTATGTTGTACTCCCTCTTCATTCTATCTACCATTATCTCTAAGTGAAGCTCGCCCATTCCATGTATCAACGTTTGCCCAGTTTCTGGGTCCATAGAGGCTTTAAATGTCGGGTCTTCTTTCATAAACTTATTCAACACTTGAGAAAGCTTTTCTTGATCTTTCTTTGTTTTTGGTTCTATAGCCATAGATATAACAGGTTCTGGAAATTCGAGTTTTTCCAAAATAATAGGGCTTTTCTCATCGCATATAGTATCACCAGTGGCAGCATCAACACCTACAGCCGCAGCTATCTCACCAGCAGCTACTTCGCTTATATCTTCCCTTGTATTGGCATGCATCAAAAGCAATCTTCCAATACGCTCTTTTTTATCCTTGGTAGAATTTAACACATAAGAACCAGCCTGCACTTTACCAGAAAATACCCTAAAATAGCTTAATTGACCTGCATAAGGGTCAGATACTACTTTGAAAATATAAGCGCAAAACGGCTGATCATCCTCTGGAAGTCTGGTTTCTTCCTGACCTGTTTTAGGATTTATTCCAACCACCGGAGGAACATCCAAAGGAGAAGGAAGATAATCTACAACAGCATCCAATAGAGGTTGAACACCCTTATTTTTAAAGGAAGAGCCGCATAAAACAGGTACCAACTGTTTATTTATAGTAGCTTTCCTTAAAGCTTGCTTTAACTCATCTATAGTTAGTTCTTGGCCTTCCAAATATTTTTCCATTAAAGCGTCGT
This sequence comes from Hydrogenobaculum sp., assembly GCA_002878215.1. GTDB lineage: Bacteria > Aquificota > Aquificia > Aquificales > Aquificaceae > Hydrogenobaculum. The sequence goes on from PNJC01000103.1 coordinate 1,479, forward strand.
CAGTTTCAGCTATAGATTCAACCATTTTCTCGCGCCATTCTTGAGCCTTAGCCTTATACTCTTCTGGAATATCCCTTATTTCGTATTTTGCACCTAAGGTTTCTTCAAGCCATACAATGGCGTTCATATTCATAAGATCCACGACACCAACAAAATTATCTTCTGTGCCTATAGGTATCTGAATGGCTACTGGTTTTATCGTAAGTTTTTTAACTATCTCATCGTAAACTCTATAAAAATCTGCCCCCAATCTATCTAATTTGTTTATAAAAGCTATACGAGCTACGTTGAACTTGTCTGCCCATCTCCAGTTTGCCTCAGACTGAGGTTGCACACCTTCAACGGCTGAGAAAATAAATATGATACCGTCCAAAACACGCATCGACCTCACAACTTCTACAGAGAAGTCTACGTGCCCCGGAGTATCTATTATGTTTATTTGCTTGCCAGCCCAATAGCAAGCTGTGGTAGCTGCTGTAATGGTAATGCCTCTTTCTTTTTCTTGAGGCATCCAGTCCATCGTTGCAGCACCTTCGTGCACCTCACCTATTTTGTAGGTTTTACCAGTATAATAAAGTATACGCTCCGTAGTAGTAGTTTTGCCAGCGTCTATGTGAGCTACTATACCTATATTTCTTAAATCTTGAATAGGAACCGTCCTTGGCATATTCTATCTCCCTTTACCACTTAAAATGAGCAAAAACTTTATTAGCTTCCGCCATCCTGTGAGTGTCTTCTTTTTTCTTTACAGCAGCGCCTTTATTTTCTATGGCGTCCATGATTTCTGCTGCCAACCTTTCTTCCATAGTATAAGAGCCTCTATGTCTAGCTCTTTCCCTAGCTGCATCTACAAGCCACTTTATACCTAAGGATTCTCTTCTATGCTCCTCAACTTCCACTGGTACTTGATAAGTAGCACCTCCTACACGACGAGGACGCACTTCCCAAACCGGTTTAACATTTTCAAGAGCCTTTTCAAGCACTTCCACTGGCGATAAATTGAGCTTTTCAGCCACTCTCTCTAAAGCTGTGTAAACTATATATTCAGCCGTACTCTTCTTACCGTCTTTCATGACCTTGTTTATAAGCTTGTGAACTATAATGCTGTTGTATTTAGCGTCTGGCAATATCTCTCTTCTTGGTACTCTTCCTTTCCTAGGCATTACTTTTTACCCCCTTTAGTAGCTTGAGCGGCACCAGCTTTAGGCCTCTTGGCACCATACTTTGACCTAGACTGTCTTCTATTGGCAACTCCAGCAGTATCTAAAGCTCCACGAATTATCTTATATCTAACACCTGGCAAATCTTTCACCCTACCGCCTCTTACAAGCACTATAGAGTGCTCTTGAAGGTTGTGCCCTTCCCCTGGAATATAACAAGTAACCTCTATGCCGTTTGATAGCCTTACCCTAGCCACTTTTCTAAGAGCAGAGTTCGGCTTTTTTGGCGTTACAGTATAAACACGCACGCAAACGCCTCTTTTCTGAGGATTGCCCTGCAGAGCAGGAGCCTTACTCTTTTTCTTTATCTTCTCGCGTCCTTCTTTTATAAGCTGATTCACCGTAGGCATTTACTTTCTCCTCCTAAACAATAAGCTAATATTTTAGCATAAAAGCTCAAAAAAAGCAAGCATTTTAAACTTGTTTCTTAGCCTGGGTAGCATGCTCTACAATCTCTATTTTTACATTTTTGTACTCTTCAAGGCCAGTACCAGCTGGTATAAGGTTGCCAATGATGACATTTTCCTTTATGCCGGACAAGTCATCAATCTTTCCTTCACTAGCAGCTTCTGTCAAAACTCTAGTAGTCTCTTGGAAAGAAGCAGCAGATATCCAGCTTTTAGTAGACAATGCAGCCTTGGTAATACCCACCAATATTGGCTCTGCTTTTGGTATTTTACCACCTTCTTTCCTAATTCTTTCTACTTCTTTGTTGAACTCTGTTACATCAACCTCCTCGTTCGCTACAAACCTACTATCCCCTGGATCCACTATTACTCTTTTCCTTAGCATTTGGCGAATTATTATCTCTATATGTTTATCGTTTATATCAACGCCTTGAAGCTTATATACCATCTGGACTTCTTTTAGCAAAAACTTTTGAAGCTCGTCTATACCCTTTATTTTAAGTATTTCTTCAAGAAGCGGAGTTCCATCCGTTAATTGGTCACCAACTTTTACATAATCACCGTCTTTTACTTGTAAAAACTTACCTTTTGGCACGGAATAAACCTTTTCTTGGCCTGTCTGTTTGTTGTAAACCACTATCTTGCTACCCTTAGCCCTCACTATAGCTTTGCCACTAACATCGCTTACTATAGTATCTGTAATTTTTGTACCCTCTTTCACCTCTTGACCGTGCTTAATCAAGATAAACTCGTTCTTTATATCGTATTTTTTGGTACCTTTTGGCGATATTATCATTACTTCATCTGCATCTTCGTATATCTTAACTATACCATCTATCTCAGATATAATAGCAGGGTTTTTAGGTTTCCTAGCTTCAAACAACTCCTCAACCCTTGGAAGACCTCCCACTATGTCTCTGACTTTTGTAGTTTCTTTAGGAATACGCGCTATAATATCTCCTGGATGTACAACAAAATGATCCAAATAATAGTAATTGTGCTGAACATCGTTTTTTTCAGCCTCAGAACAAGCTAAACACTTATCCCACACGGTTTTAAGCTTTTCAAATGGTATATTTAATATAGAGTTTACTGGTAAATCATAAGAATACTCATTGCCATCTTCAGACTTTATAACTATTCTCGGTGAGTGCAGTTGAGCATCTTTAGCCCTTAAGAAAGATACCACTATAGCCGTTTTCCCGGTAAGAGTATCTTTTTCTTCTCTTACTGTAACATCTACTATAATATCCTTTAAAACAAGCTCTCCGCTTGACTCGGCTATTATGTATGTGTTAAATGGGTCCCATTTTGCCACTATATCCCCTTGTTTTACCTCTGAGCCATCTTTAAACAAAATCTCTGCAGCGTAAGGAACTGTGTGTCTTTCTATGGTTCTTCCGTTTGAATCCAATACAAATATTACACCTTCTTGAGATATGTTTATAAACTTACCATTTCTATTTTTTAAAAGCTTTAAACCTTGGAATTTTAGAACACCACTATTTTCCACAACGAGTTCGCTCTGGACTTTTTGAGCGGTAGCAGCACCACCTATGTGGAATGTTCTCATCGTAAGCTGAGTACCCGGCTCACCTATAGATTGAGCAGCTATAATACCCACGGCCTCCCCAGGAGAAACAAGTTTTCTTTGAGATAAATCCCATCCATAGCACATAGAGCATAAACCGTTTTCAGATTCACAGGTTAGTACTGACCTAGCTTTAACTTGTACTATTCCGGCTTGCTGTATTCTAGTTGCAAGCTCTTCATCTACAACGTCGTTGGCTTTTGCTATAAGCTCTTTGCTATTTGGATCGTATATATCTTCAGCCAAAACTCTTCCTATCAACCTCTCTTTCAAAGATATTCTTTCTTCACCACTTTCTACTATCGCTTCTAGAACTTCATATTTTTTAGTACCACAATCGTACTCGGTGATAACCACATCTTGAGCCACATCCACTAACCTTCTAGTTAGATAACCAGCAAAAGACGTCTTTAAAGCTGTATCGGCGAGACCTTTTCTAGCGCCGTAAGTTGATATGAAGTATTCTAAAACAGATAAGCCCTCTCTGAAGTTTGAGGTAATTGGCGTTTCTATAAATTCACCAGAGTGCTTTGCCATAAGGCCTCTCATACCAGCTAACTGTCTTAACTGATCTTTGTTACCACGAGCACCTGAGTTTGCCATCATATAAATAGGATTGAAGAGTCCAGGTAATTTTTTGTTATTTTCTATCTGCTCTGACTTTTCTATTTCAGAGAACATGGCTTTTGTAACATCTTCTGTGGTTTGTGACCAAATGTCTATAGTTTTGTTGTATCTTTCTTTGTTTGTTATTATACCTTTTCTATATTGGTCAAGCACTTCGTCCATTTGGTGGAAAGCTTTATCTACAAGACGTTTCTTGGCTTTTGGTATCTTCATATCCTCAATACCTATAGATATACCAGCCCTCGTCGCCATCTCAAAACCAAACTCTTTGAGTTTATCAAGAGTTTGAGCAGTGATTTCTGAACCATAAATCTTATGGATATCAGCTATAAGCTTTGATATGCTTTTCTTATCTAAAACCTCGTTTACAAACCTATATCCCTTTGGCAATGCCTCGTTTATAAGAAGCCTACCTATGTTGGTTTCTACAAAAGTATCCCCTATCTTCACCTTTATAAGGGCATGAATATCTATCTTTTTGTTTTCAAAAGCCAAAAACGCATCTTCTTTAGAGAAGAATACTTTGCCCTCACCTTTGGCACTTTTTACATAGTTTGAGGCGTAGAAAAGCCCCAACACCATATCTTGAGAGGGCAACATTATTGGTCTTCCATTGGAGGGTGAGAGTATGTTTTGAGTTGAAAGCATCAGTATATAAGATTCTAGCTGGGCTTCTATACCAAGAGGCACATGCACAGCCATCTGGTCACCATCAAAGTCTGCATTAAACGGAGGGCATACCAACGGATGAAGCTGAATCGCCTTACCTTCCACTAAAACAGGTTCAAAGGCTTGAATAGACATCCTGTGTAGTGTAGGGGCTCTGTTTAACAATACTGGATGCTGCTTGACAACTTCCTCCAAGCACTCCCATACCTCTGGCTGTTTTTGATCCACCATCTTTCTAGCATTTTTTATAGAAGTGGCATAGCCCTTTTCTTCAAGCCTTCTATATACAAACGGTTTGAATAGTTCCAAAGCCATTATCTTTGGCAAACCGCATTGGTGCATCTTTAAAGAAGGACCTACCACTATGACAGAACGACCAGAGTAATCAACCCTCTTACCTAAAAGATTTTGCCTAAACCTACCTTGCTTTCCTTTGAGATAATCTGATAAGCTTTTAAGCGGTCTATTGTGCTGGCTTACTACCTTGCCCCTTTTGCCGTTGTCTATAAGAACATCTACAGACTCTTGCAGCATTCTCTTTTCGTTTCTCACTATGATATCAGGAGCATCCAAATCTATAAGCCTTTTCAAGCGGTTGTTTCTATTTATAAGCCTTCTATAAAGATCGTTTAAATCAGATGTAGCAAACTTACCCCCATCTAAAGCTACCAACGGCCTTAGCTCCGGAGGTATCACCGGTAAAACTGTCAGTATCATCCATTCTGGTCTGTTGGAAGATTTCAAAAAGCCTTCTACAAGTTTTAAGGTTTTTACTAAATTTTTAACCCTTGTGTCCGAAAAATCCTTCAAAACTATATTTCTAATGTCTTCTTGTATCTTGTCAAAAACAGGGATATTTTGATTTTGCCCTCTCACGTATTCAAATCTATACCTTATAGCGTCTTTCGAAGTATACCAATCATCCCCTAAATCCTGATTGGCTATTTCCCCAGTTTTGATGTTTAAATAAATCGATTCGCTTACAATGCCGTGAATCACATCTTCAAGAGACATTTGCACGCCGTTAAGCGATGTAGAAATGCCTACGCTGTAAAGCTTTACCCTGTCTGCTAGAAACATTATTATCTTTTCGTAAAGCTTCTTATGTTCAGCCTCCATCTTTGGACCTAAATCTTCAAATCCAAAGGTATACGGCTTTAAAATTTTCTTTAGTTTAAAAGCAAACGTTTCTAAATCTAAAATAGATAAAACATATCTTACAAATTCAGCTCCCATCCCGCTTTCGTACCTGTTGTCAACGCTGTAAGCAAACTCCTTCTCATATTGTTCTTCAGTAACAACGTGTAGTTTTACATGATGAGTAACTCCATCTTTTATAACAGGAATAGTATTTTCTGAATTTGAGAAAGTAGCTTCCATGTCAGGAGTTGGGTATTCTACCACCAAGTAAGACTCAAAATATATAACCTTTTCTATATCTCTAGCAGATAAACCAAGCAATGCACCTATCTTGGAAGGAGAGGATTTTAAAAACCATATATGAGCACAAGGTGTAGCAAGGGTTATATGACCAAAACGCTCTCTTCTAACGTAAGCTTTCGTTACTTCAACACCGCATCTATCACAAATAGTACCTTCAAATCTCTTACCTTTATATTTTCCGCACAAACACTCGTAATCCTTCAAAGGTCCAAATATTTTTGCACAGAAAAGACCTTCTTTTTCTGGTTTCAAAGTACGATAGTTTAAAGTCTCAGGACGCTTAACCTCTCCATGGCTCCAGCTAAGTATTTGCTCTGGTGAGGCAAGCAAAAGCTTTATCTTATTAAAAGGTAACAAACCTCTCTTCATTAACGTTCCTCCTCTTTCTTATCCAAATCAACGCTGTCGCAGCTTTTAGCCTCTCCATTCTCACACATGACGTTTAGTCCCAAAGATTTCAATTCTCTTACCAAAACTTTGAAAGATTCTGGTATACCGGGCGAGTAGAAATACTTACCCTTTACGATAGATTCATAAGCTCTATTTCTACCTTCTATATCATCGGATTTCACCGTTAGCATCTCTTGTAACGTATAAGCTGCACCATGAGCCTCCAAAGCCCACACTTCCATTTCACCTAAACGTTGACCACCAAATTGAGCTCTACCTCCAAGAGGTTGCTGAGTTACTAAAGAGTAAGGACCTGTTGAACGAGCGTGTATCTTGTCTTCTACCATATGTATCAATTTCAACATATGCATATAGCCGGTGGTAACTCTAAAATCAAAAGGCTCACCAGTCCTACCATCGTACAATACAAATTTGCCGTCTTCTGGTAAACCAGCTTCTTTTAGTAGTGTTTTCAAATCCTCTTCGCTACAACCTTCAAAAGCAGGAGTAGCCATAGGAATGCCATTTTGAGCAACAAAACTCACAACGTTTTTAAACTCCTCATCAGATAGACTTTTTAGCATGTTCTTGATGAAATTTTTATTTTCGTTGTTCTTATCACCTATTGCGTAAATGCTAGCTATATACTCTGTTATCTCTTCTCTATCAAAGTATTCATCTATCATCTCTTGAATTTTCTTACCTATGTATTTTGAAGCCATTCCAAGATGCGTTTCTAAAATTTGACCAACGTTCATACGAGATGGCACACCAAGAGGATTCAACACTACGTCTACGGGAGTACCGTCTGGTAAAAACGGCATATCTTCAACTGGAAGCACTACAGATATAACACCCTTGTTCCCGTGTCTACCAGCCATCTTGTCCCCTACCCTTATTTTACGCTTTTGAGCTATGTAGACTTTTACCATTGTTATTACGCCGCTTGGTAAATCGCTTTGTTTTCCAACGTTCTCTATTTTTTCCTCGTATATCTTATCTATAACTTTACGCTGAGCTTGAGCTTTGTCCCTTATCTCTTCTATCTTCTTTATAAGCTTTTTATCGGAGAAAAAGTTTTCTGGCTTCGTTATGACGAAATTTGCTATGTTGTCAAAAAGAGCTTCATCTATCACAGTGCCTTCTTCGTAAGTCTTTTTAGCCAATTTTATAGGCTTGTTTATAACTTTACCAATCACAAGGTCTTTCACTATCTCGTTACGCTTTTCTATGACCAAGTTAAGCATGAATTCCTTTTCTTTCTTTATGCGGTTTTTCTCTTCTTGCTCTACATGCTCTACCAGTGGGTTTTTCTTACTTTCGCTTAACTTTCTAGTAAATACTTGTACGTCCACTACTACACCTTCAATGCCAGGTGGGCATCTCAAAGAAGAATCTTTAACGTCTCTGGTCTTTTCACCAAAGATGGCTTGTAAGAGTTTTTGCTCTGGAGTTAATTGAGTTTCTCCAATAGGAGTAACCTTACCCACCAATATATCGCCTGGCTTTACATATGTACCAATCTTAACTATACCGTACTCATCAAGATAAGCTAGCGCTTTTTCTGATACCCCAGGCACTTGTCTGGTTATCTCTTCATCACCTATTTTTGTTTCCCTAGCTTCTGCTTTTAACTCTTCTATATGAACAGAAGTAAGCACATCTTCTTTCACCAATCTTTCTGATATTACTATAGCGTCCTCAAAATTATAACCACGCCATGGCATAAAGCAAACAAGCAAATCTTTTCCAAGGGCCAATTCTCCCATAAAGGTAGATTGACCATCTGCTATGCAATCGCCTTTCTTTACCTTTTGGCCTTTATACACTATTGGTCTTTGATTTACAGACGTATTTTGGTTTGTTTTTACAAATTTTAAAAGCTTATAAACGTCGATACCCATATCGAGAGGGTCTTTTTCGTTTATCTCATTTGGATTTACCCTTATAACGATACGATTTGAATCCACTTCCTCTACCACACCACCTCTTCTAGCTAAAACGGCAGCACCGCTATCTATAGCTACTTTTGATTCCATGCCTGTACCTATCAAAGGAGCTTGCGTAAATATAAGTGGCACTGCCTGTCTTTGCATGTTGGAACCCATCAAAGCTCTGTTAGCATCGTCGTGTTCTAGAAACGGAATCAAGGAAGCTGATACCGATATTATTTGCCTTGGAGATACATCTATATAGTTTACGTCAGATGGTTTTACAATCTGTATATCGTTTTTATATCTGGCTATTACTCTATCGCCCAGTATTTTACCTTTTTGATCCGTAGGAGTACTTTGCGCTATTACGAAGTTTTCTTCTTCGTAAGCGGCCAAAAACTCTATTTGATCTGTCACAACACCGTTCACAACTTTCCTATAAGGAGTTACCAAGAATCCATACTCGTTGGTTTGGGCGTAAGTTGTCATAGAAGTCACAAGACCTATGTTCTGACCTTCAGGAGTCTCTATAGGACAAAGCCTACCGTAGTGAGAAGGATGAACGTCTCTTATTTCAAATTTAGCACTCTCTCTGGTTAAACCACCTGGTCCCAAAGCGGACAATCTTCTTCTGTGTGTTAAAGAAGATAAAGGATTGGTGTTGTCAAGATATTGAGAAAGCTGACCACCTTTTAAAAATTCAAACATAGAAGATACAAGATATCTAGAGTTTACCAAGTCTTGAGCTTTTATTGTAGGGTCTTCAGGATTTATCGTAGCAACTTTATCTCTAAAAGATTTCAACATCCTAGCTATACCTATGCGAGCTTGGTTTTCTAAGAGTTCGCCTATTGGTCTTACTCTTCTGTTGCCAAGGTGGGCAATGTCGTCTTTCTTTTCCTTACCAAACCTTACCTTTAGCAAATATTTAATTGCATTTACCAAATCTTTATGATTTAAGAACCTTGCCTCTAAGCCAGTATAATCTCTTACCTCTACGGTTTTATGAGATTTTAAGATATTCTCAAAAATATCCTTTGTTAAAATCGTACCCTCTTTGTAATTATCGTAATCTTTGGCTAACTCTAAAACGGGAAGCTCGTTAAAAGCCTCTAAGTCTTCTTCCGTAAGTTCTCTTTTGTGTAAGTAGATTTTGGCATTTATTTTAACCCTACCCACTTTTGATAGGTCAAATCTTGCGATATCCTGGAAGTAAGCTTCAAAATAAGCTCTGGAGCGCTGTATAATATCAGCCATTTCCTGAACAAGACCTTCCATAGATCTAAGCTTTACATATATATCTCTTAAACCTATATCCCTTAAAGTAAATTGGGAATTTGTTCTTACTAGGCTCTTACCGTGCTGATCCTTTGCTTTTGTATCGTTTATAAGAGTTTCAAGAATTATCTTTCCATAAAAGCTCTTGGTGGTTTTCTCCGATTGGACAGCAGTCAAGAGTTCTATCTTCACCCTTTCGTCTTTTATCAACCTGTTTAGCACATTTAAGTCTTCAATATACCTTTCTTCTATAAACTCCTCTTCTTTCTCGGTACCTTCTATCTTAGCGGTATATCTTAAAACTGCAAAAAGATAGTGAGATTCTAAGTCCTCTGGCTTATAAACTTCTCCAGTATTTTTATCAACTATAAGACCTTCTTTTACATTAAAAGCCTTAACATCCTCATAAAACTGAGACAAGATATCGTAGGCGGTTTCTAAACCAAAAGCCCTCAATATTGAGATAGCGCTTATACGTTTTTTATCTATTCTTGCAGATATTATGTCTGAATTGGTGGATAATTCAAACTCTATACGAGAACCTTTATCTGGATGTATGCTAGCTGTAAATATCGTTCTTGATACGGTGCCTTCTTTTTGTCTATCCTCTTTATCAGAATAGAATATACCCGGTGATCTTATGAGCTGATTAACGACAACTCTTTCACTTCCATTTATAACAAAAGTACCTATAGGTGTCATCATTGGCATTTCGCCAAAGTATATTTTCTTTGGCGTATCTACAAACTCCCCTGATTTTGTTTTCTTCCTAAGCCTCAACATTATCCTAATGGGGGCGCTGTAGGTTATTCCTTTTTCTTTACATTCTTCTGGTGTATATTTCTCTTTATAAGATAGTATTGTTTTACATTTTGGACATTCTGTATCCGCACCAGCTAGGAAATCCATTTCTGGTTTATAACCACACTTGTTACATTCCCAGTTTCCAATCTCATATCCTATATATTCCACCGTGATATTTTTGTTGGTATCTTGAAATGGAAACGAAGTTCTTAATATATATTCAAGACCTTGTTCTTTCCTTTTAGATGGAGGTACGTTGAATTGAATGAAATTCTCAAAGGATTCTGTTGGAACCTTAACCAAAAATGGTAAATCTAAAAGCTCGCTACGTCTACCAAAAAATTTCCTTGGTATAGCATGCTTTAATTTAAGCATAACTTCACCACCTTATAAAAATTTTTAAACATATTGAAAAAAGCAAAATGCACCCCTACCACGGGGTGCACCACCTTCTTTTAACAAAACCCTTAAAGTTGCCAAAGCTTTATTTTACTTCTACTTTAGCACCGGCTTCTTCTAGCTTTTTCTTAATATTTTCTGCTTCTTCTTTAGATACACCTTGCTTAATTGGTTTTGGAGCTCCATCCACCAAGTCCTTAGCCTCTTTGAGCCCTAAGCCTGTTAGCTCTCTAACAACCTTTATAACGTTGAGCTTGTTAGCACCGGCGTCTGACAATATCACATCAAATTCAGTCTTTTCCTCAGCTGCTGGTGCTGCTGCAGCTCCTCCGGCTGCTGGTGCTGCTGCTACCATAGCGGCTGCTGAAACACCAAATTTTTCTTCGAGCTTTTTCACAAGCTCTGCAACTTCCAACACTGTCATGCCGCTTATAGCGTCCACGATTTCATCGATTGTAAGTGTAGCCATCTTTACAAACCTCCAAAATAAATTTTTTAAGAATTCTTAGTTTCTATAGCTTTTAAAGTAAGCACAAGCTTTTGGGGAACGGCTTTTAAAGCCATTATAAAACCGACCACAGGGGCCTGCAATACACCCATAAGCTTAGATACAAGCACTTCCATGCTTGGTAGATTGGCAAGAGCTTCTACATCTTTAGGTGCAAGGTACTTGTTGCCTAGCATACCGGCTTTTATAAATCTGAGAGGATTATCTTTGTCAATGCTTTTACATGTATCAAAAACAATCTTAGCAGTTTTAGCCGGGTCTTTATATGAAAAGATAACGGCCGTTGGTCCCACAAAGACTTCTCTGTGATCATGCATTATCGTATTCTCAAAAGCCCTAAAAAATAGCGTAGTCCTACCCACCAACATCTCAGAATCTATAGCCTTAAGCTCTCTTCTTAAAGAAGTAGCCACATCCGCAGGCAATCCGTTGAAGTTGAAAAACAATACAAAATTGCTTTTGGCCAGCTTTTTCTTATAACCTTCTACCGTTTCTATTTTCTTCTGAAGCGTCTCTTTGTTCATACGTTCACCTCACTTAAGCTACAGCTTCTTGCAATTGTTTTAGCGTTGTTTGTATGTCAAGTTCAACAGACGGGCTCATCGTTAAAGATATGGCTATATTCTTCACGTATTGGCCCTTGGCACCTGGAGGCTTGGCCCTTACCACAGCATCTATAGCCGCATAGGCGTTTTTCATAATATCCTCTGGTTTAAAACTTATCTTACCTATGGGCATATGAATATTACCGGTTTTATCTACCTTAAACTCTACTCTACCCTTTTTAGCTTCTTCCACAGCCGCTTTTACGTTAGGTGTCACTGTACCAGTTTTAGGGTTTGGCATAAGACCTCTTGGCCCAAGCACCTTACCAAGCTTACCAACCTTTGGCATTATCTCCGGAGTAGCTATTACTACATCAAAATCTACCCAAGAGTCTTTAAGGATTTTATTTATCATATCTTCACCGCCAGCATAATCGGCTCCAGCATTTTGAGCTTCTTTTATAGCATCACCTTCGGCTAAAACCAACACTTTTAGTTCTCTTCCAAGCCCGGCTGGCAATACTAAAGACCCTCTAACCATTTGGTCAGCATATTTAGGATCTACACCCAACTTCATAGCAAGCTCGACAGTTTCATCAAACTTGCGTTTTAAGATATCCTCCATTTTTTTGAGAATATCTACCGCTTCAGGCAAAGTGTAAGTTTTACCTGGCATTACAAGCTTAGAAGCCTCTATATACTTCTTTCCTCTTCTCATAGCACTTACCCCTTATAACCTTCTATTTCTATACCCATACTTCTGGCAGTACCGGCTATCGTTCTCATAACAGCATCTAAATCTTGAGTATTCATGTCTTTAGCTTTTAATTGAGCTATCTCTTTTAACTGATTTAATGTAATCTTACCAACCTTCTGACGCTTTGGATCAGATGAACCCTTTTGGACCTTTGCCGCCTTCTTCAGCAAGAAAGAAGTAGGCGGTGTTTTCATTATAAACGTAAAGCTTCTATCAGCATATATACTAATCACAACCGGTACAACAGTGCCAGGTTCCATGTCTTTTGAAGCAGCGTTAAACTGCTTCACGAATTCCATTATATTTATACCGTGCTGACCTAAAGCAGGTCCAACAGGAGGAGCCGGTGTAGCTTGCCCCGCTGGAAGCATCAATTCAACTGTAGCTGTTAACTTTTTCGCCATATGCTACTCCTTATATCTTTTCTACCTGTGAAAAATCAAGCTCCACAGGTGTTAATCTTCCAAATATGCTAATAAGCACATTTAACTTTTCCCTTTCTAAGTTCACTTCTTCTATAGTGCCGGTAAAGCTCATAAAAGGACCCTCTATAATTCTCACTTGCTCGCCTTTTTCAAATACCGCCTTCTTGGTTTTGAATCCTCTCTGAGCGTGTGCCAATATTTTATTTACCTCTTCCTCTTTCAAAGGAGCTATCTTACCACCCACCAAAACCGGCTTGTAAACATGTGGTGCTTTTTCTATTGCTCTTAAAAGCCTATCGTCCATATGGGCTTTTAACAATATATAACCTGGAAACATTTTATTGTCCAAGACTATCTTTGCTTCGGTTTTATTTTCCTTGCAAGTAATTTTCTGCCCTGGTTTAGATATTTCTCCAGCCCTTATACAGTCGTGGTTGCATTCCTCCCCATCTTCTGACGGCACAACCTTTACAGTGCCATCTTCTATCCTAAATACAGTTACACATTTCTTACCTAAAACGCTTATATCCCTGTTGTTTCCTCTTAAAGATAATCTATATTTCTCTTTCCCTAGAGCTTTTATAACTACTTTTTCCTCTGCAGGCAACACTATATCTTCTACCAAATCATTTATCTTATCAAGTTCTATAACCTTCATTAGAGATTCTTTAGCGGTGGTCTCCTTTCCAGCTTCAACCTGCAGAGCATACCACTTCATATCAGTCATAAACTACCACCCCAAATACCAAATATAAACGACAAAATCTTCGTGAAGCTTAAATCTACAATCCATAAATAAATTCCAAAAAATAAAGAAAATATTATAACACTAACCGTCGCCCTTATGACGAGTTTTTTATCAGGCCAAGATACCTTACGTAATTCTTGCCTTACTTCTTTTAAAAAGCTTAAAATTTTATCCATTTAAAATCCCAAAACTCATCGTAAGAGCGGGGCACGGAGGAGTCGAACCCCCAACCGCGGAATTTGGAGTCCCGCGCTCTGCCAATTGAGCTAGTGCCCCTATTTTACCTCTCTATGGACTACGTGCTTGTTGCACCAAGGACAATGTTTCCTTATTTCAACCCTTTGAGGGTGTTTTTGCCTGTTTTTAGTAATAGAGTAATTTCTCCTCTTACATTCAGTACAGGCCAACGTAATAATTTCTCTCATACTAACTTCCTCACTCTATAATCTTTGTGACAACACCAGCACCTACTGTTCT
>PNJC01000067.1 GCA_002878215.1 Hydrogenobaculum sp.
ATTTAGGGGTCGTAGCTCAGTTGGGAGAGCGCCGATATGGCATGTCGGAGGTCACGGGTTCAAGTCCCGTCGACTCCATTTAGACTTCATAAAGTATAATAATTTTCAAGGTTTTCAGGTATAATAATATTATGTCAAAGAAAAAAAGTGGTATAAGGTTAAAAGATTTTGTTGAAACTTACGGTTTAGAGGACAGAGTAGACGAAATAAAAAGTGTACTTAGAGAATGGCGTAGCAAAAACATATCCCAAGTTACGCAGTATATAGAAGAAGAAGATAAAGATTTTTTGATAGAGTATTATGAGCTTTCCGAAGTTGTGCTTGTTGAGGAAGCTCCAAAAACTGTTGCTAAAGAAACAGAAAAAGAACATATCAAATCTACTAAAAGCCAAAAACCAACTTCTAAAAAACCAGTTCAACCAAAATCAATACAAGCACCAAAAAAACAAGAAGCTCCATCAAGAAAACCAGAAGTAAAACAAGAAACAAAAGATCAAGTTGTTGCATCAGAGCCAAAGAAAGAAGAGCAACCTTTAACGCCAGTGGTCTCAGAGACTTCTAAGCCTGTAGAATCAAAACCTGCAACAGAAGTAAAACCAGAAGAAAAGATAGAACAAAATAAACCTGTTGAGAAGCCTGTAGAACCTATGGAGAAGGTTGTTGAGGAAAAGATTGCTCAAGAACAACCAAAGCAAGAACATGTAACCGAAGTAAAGCTTGCTGAAGAAAAGCAGCCAGTCCAAGAGAAGAAAGAACATATAGAAGAAGAAATAAAGATAAAAGAAAAACAAGAGAAAGTTGAAACAAAGCAAGAACCTCCAAAAGCACCTTCTCAAAAACCCAAGAAAGAACCTCAAAAGCCGCCTCCACCAAAAGAAGAAGCAAAAAAAGAGGAAGAGATAAAGATAATAGAAATTCCTGAAGTAATATCTGTAAGAGAGTTTGCTGAGCTTTTAGGAGTGGGTCCAAATCAAATTATAAAAGAGCTTTTCCAAGAAGGCATCTTAGTAACTATAAACCAAAATATAGATCCTAACTTGGCTGTTAAAATAGCTGAAAAGCTTGGATATCTAGCTGAGATAAAAAAACCAGACATAGTTATAGAGGAGGAAGAGGAAGTAGAAGAAGACCCATCAAAGCTAAAGCCTCGTCCTCCGGTAGTGGTGGTGATGGGGCACGTAGATCATGGTAAAACTACGCTGCTTGATACCATAAGAAAAACCAACGTTGCTGCAAGAGAAAAAGGCGGTATAACTCAACATATAGGCGCTTCCATGGTAAAGACTAAGGATGGAAGGCTTATTACATTCTTGGATACTCCAGGACACGAAGCGTTTACAAGTTTGCGCGCTAGAGGTGCTCAAGTAACAGATGTTGCTATATTGGTTGTGGCAGCTGATGATGGTGTTATGCCCCAAACTATAGAGGCTATAAACCATGCTAAAGCTTTTAACGTGCCAATAGTGGTAGCGGTTAACAAAATAGATAAGCCAGGTGCTGATCCTTCTAGAGTAAGAAGAGAGTTATCGGAAGTAGGAATTATACCAGAAGAATGGGGTGGAGATACTGTTTTTGTAGACGTGTCTGCCAAGACTGGGCAAGGAGTTGACGAGCTTCTTGATATGGTTATGCTTGTGGCAGACATGCTAGAGCTTAAAGCAAATCCAGATAAAAAAGCAAAGGGTACTATTATAGAATCGAGATTAGATAAACAGAAAGGCCCAGTGGCTACGGTGCTTGTTACGGAAGGCACTTTGAAGATAGGGGATATATTTGTAGTGGGCTCCACTTACGGTAGAGTAAGGGCTATGATGGATAGCCTTGGTCATAGAGTCAAACAAGCAACACCTTCTATGGCTGTAGAAATTATAGGCTTTGAAGAAGTGCCAGAGGCTGGAGATGTATTAAAGGTTGTAGATTCTGAAAAGCAGGCAAAAGAACTTGCTCAAATAAGAAAAATGGCCAAAGAACAAGAGAAAAACAAAGAACTTGGCATATCTTTAGATGATATATTTAAGAAAATCAAAGAAGGTGAAGTAAAAGAGCTTAAACTCATAGTCAAAGCCGACGCCGTAGGCTCTTTGGAAGCCATTAAAAAATCTTTGTCAGATATAAAAACCTCAGAAGTTAGCATAAGGGTAATTCATGAAGGCGTTGGTTCTATTACAGAAGGCGATGTAATGCTTGCAAAAGCCGCAAAGGCAATAATACTTGGTTTTAACGTAAGGCCAGATGCCAAAGCAAAAGAAGCCGCCGAAAGAGAGAAGGTTGATATAAGGGTTTACGGTATCATATATGAGCTTTTAGACGATGTAAAGAAAGCTATAAGCGGTATGCTCTCTCCGGTGAAGAAAGAAATTACACTTGGTCTTGCTGAAGTAAGAGCTACTTTCAAGGTAAAAGGCGCTGGTACCGTAGCTGGTTGTTATGTATTAGAGGGTAAAATTGTTAGAAATCAAAGGGCAAGACTTATAAGAAACGGCGTTGTAATATACGATGGTAAGATAGAGTCTTTAAAACGTTTCAAAGAAGATGTAAATGAGGTAGCCAGAGGTTACGAATGTGGTATAAAGCTTGAAAACTACAACGATATCAAAGTAAAAGATGAAATAGAATGCTATGAAATAAAGGAAGAAAAGCAAACCCTTTAACGTTGTTTAATGTTATGGTTTAAAAATATATCAAGTTTTAGGCTAAGGCTAATAACCCTTTTTAGTGTTCTTGTAATTTTAAGTATGGGTTTTGTAGCCGTTAGTACATCGTTTGTTCTTCATAAAATCCTGATAAACTACATGTATACTTATCTAAACAATCAAGCAAAACCCGTTATAGAATTCTATTCTATATATTCAAACGATCTTGCCAAAGAGGCAAAGGATATGATAGACGATATTACATCAGAAAATATAACCGCTGTTGTGCTATCTTCAAATGGTAGCGTGCTGAGCGTAGGGTCTTTTGAAGATTCTGAAAAACCTATACCTATAAACAACTATATCCTAAACCTATTTTTAAAAAAGCCAATGGGTACTTTTGAAGAGAACGGGGAAGATTACGCCTACATAGTCAAAAAAACAAAGGATGTGTATTTTGTGGTAATAGGAAGGTTAAGGGAGATAAACAAGGTTATAAAGCAATTTATTTATATGCTTATTGTTCTTACGATAGGTGTTGTCATATTTTCCGTACTTACCATATATACAATTTTAAATAGAATATTAAAACAGCTTGATGATATCACAAGGATATCTGAAAATATATACGCTGGTAATATGGATATAGACATTCCAGATAGTAGTTCCAGCGATGAATTCGGAATAATGTTTAGGGCTTTTAAAAACATGGTAGAAAAATTAAACAACACTATAAAAATTCAAAAGAACTTTATAGCAGATGTTTCTCACGAATTTAAAACGCCAATTAGCTATATAAAAGCCCAGATTGAGTTTATTTTGACAGGAGTTTATCAAGAAGATGAGGTGTTTGATGTCCTTAGGAAGGTTTATAAACAGACAGATGTGCTTAGCAAGTTTACAGAAGACCTTTTGGCTTTAGCACGTTTAGAGTCAAACATACCTATTTCAAAGACCGAGTTAGATGTGGTTTCGCTTCTTAATCAGCTAAAAGAAGAGTTTTCTATTCAGAATAGGAATATCGTTCTTGATATTAAAAGCCAAGACACTTGGGTAGCAGACCCGCATTATTTAAAAATAGCCGTAAAAAATCTTTTAGAAAACGCTATAAAGTACTCTGATAAAGATATTGTGCTTGGATACACCGGGGACTGTATCTATGTGAAAGATTTCGGCCCTGGTATACCTCAGGAGAGCTTACCTTTTATATTTGAACGTTTTTATAGAGTTTCAAAGGATAAGAGAGGTCTTGGTTTAGGGCTTTCTATAGTAAAAGCTATAACTCAAATACACAACTTTAAACTCAGTGTAGAAGTAAAAGACGGCACAACTTTTTATATATGCAAATGATATAATATTTTAAAATGAAAATAGGCCTTATAGCTGGTGCTGGAGAACTACCAGAAATATTTAGAAAAAATGCCCTAAGAAATGGTGATGATGTTTTTACTATAGGTGTAAACGATATTACTACAATTAAATCAGACGTAACGCTTCCTATTGGTAAACTATCAAAACTTGTTGAGCTTTTAAAAGAGAAAAGCGTAGAAGAAATAGTTATGCTTGGCAAATTTGAACATAAACTAAGCTTAGACCCAAGGGATTATGATATAAAAGCTATTTCTATACTAGCTTCTTTAAAGGATAGAAAACCATCTAGCATAGTAAAGGCTTTTATAAAGTTTATGGAAGAAGAAGGATTCGGGTTTTTGGATCCAAAACCTTATTTATCTGAGCTTTTGGTGGAAAAAGAAGGGCTTTTAAACGACGTAGAAATAGACCAGAATGTTGTTGAAGATATAGAGTTTGGTGCTGAGATAGCAAAAAATATTGCCGATATGGATATAGGCCAGACGGTGGTGGTAAAGCAAAAAGCTGTTGTGGCTGTGGAGGCTATGGAGGGTACTGATAAGACTATTCTTAGGGCTTTTGATATAGCTGGTAAAGGTATTGTTGTAATAAAATCAGCCCGCACAAATCAAGATTTTAGGATAGATGTACCTACCGTTGGTATAGATACGTTAAATACTTTAAAAGAGGTAAGGGCAAAAGCTATAGCTATTCAAAAAGGCAAAGTTTACGTGCTTGAAAAAGAGAAATTTATAAAAATGGCAAACCGTTTTGGTATAGGTGTGTACGTTTATGAATAGAAATATGCTTATGTTGTTTTTGGCAACGCTTTTTCTTTTAAAGCCTTCCTTTGCAATAGATAGATGTGATGTTTATGGTGTGTTTTTAGAAGCTTGTGCTAATTTTGGTCAAAAACGCGATTTTAGTGCATGTAGCGATTTCGAAAACGAGCTATCAAAGGTCATTAAATCTAACAATAAAAGCACAAAACTTTTTATAGACGCTTGTGGTACGGCTTGTAAGAGTGGTGTTTTAAACAAGGGACTTTCTAAGTTTGGCGTTGAAGCTTTTGTGAAGATGTGTAAAATACTCAAATGAGAATAGTTTTAGAGCTTTTAAAAGAAAACATCTTAAACAACGTAAGTCAAATATACAACCATGTGAATAAACCTATAGTTGCTGTGGTAAAAGCAAACGCCTATGGTATGGGAAGCGTTGAGATCTCTAAAGTTCTTGATAATAACCCATATGTAAAATCTTTTGCGGTGGCTTGTATAGAAGAAGCTATAGAGTTAAGAGAAGCTAATATAAAAAAACCTATCCTTGTACTTGGTGGAGTCCTTGATCAAGAAGATGTAGAATATCTAAAACACTATAAGCTTACACCGGTTGTTTCAAGCGCCTATCAATTCGATATGATAAAGGATACTGGCATAGACTTTCACTTAAAGTTGGACACTGGTATGGGAAGGTTAGGGTTTTTTGAACTTCAAGAGGATATAGCAAGACATCCTAATTTGAAAGGTATTATGACTCATCTTGCTTCGCCGCTGGATAAAGAGTATAGTGCTTTTCAGATACAAAAGTTTAAAAATATTGTTAAAAGCTTAAAAAGAAATAGCATTGAAATACACTATCAAAGTTCCGCTGGGCTTATGTATGAAAAAGACTTTACCACTGCTATAAGAATAGGTCTTGCAATGTACGGTGAGAAACCCTACGATAGTTTTGAAATATCTATAAAACCAATATACAGAGTAAAAGCTAAGGTTATATCGCTAAAAAATTTTAAAAAGGGCGACAAGATATCTTACGGAGGAACATATACTTTATCTAAAGATGCTACTATAGGCGTAGTTTCTATGGGTTATGCCGATGGTATTCCAAAGTCTCTTGCAAACAAATGGCATTTTGACTTTAACGGTGCAAAGCTTCCAATGGTTGGTGCGGTGACTATGGATATGACGATGTTTGAACTGCCCGAGGGGATAAATGTAAAAATAGGAGATTACGTGGATTTTGTGAATGAGCAGCATACGTTTTCTATGGCTTCTAAGATTGTAAAAACAATACCTTACGAGTTGATGTGTAGGATTGGCAAGAGAGTAAAAAGAGTGGTAGTATAATATGCATAAGTTTGTAAACATGCATAAAAACCTTCTCTTGTTTGCTTGATGTATAATAATATATATGGTATATAACAAATTTTTAGTAAAGCAAATAAAAAGTATAGTTTTATCCAAAGGAAAACAAATATGAAATCATTGCAAGATATTATGATTACTCTTAGGGGATGTAAGGATTTTCTAAGGGATAAATATAAGGTAAAGGAACTAAAAATTTTTGGTTCATACTTAAGCAATACACAAAAAGAGGATAGCGACATCGATATTATAGTAGAGTTTGAGGAAACTCCTTCCTTTATTGAGTTTATAAGATTAAAATATGAGTTAGAAAATCTTTTGGATGACAAAGTTGATCTTTTAACTGAGAGTAGCATAAGCCCGTATATCAAACCATATATAAAAGATACATTATTAATATGAAATCTACGAGAGTATATCTTGAACATATGCTTCAAGAATGTGAGTTTCTCTTAGAACAATCAAAAGATTTAAGTTTTGAAGATTTTACTGAAAATCCTTTGCATATTCGGGCTTTTATAAGAAGTCTTGAAATAATAGGAGAAGCTGCTAAGAACTTATCAAATGAATTCAGAGAAAAATATCCTGAAATTCCATGGAAAGAAATAGCCGGAATGAGAGATATGTTAATACACGAATACTTTGGCGTTGATTATAAAATTGTTTGGAACACTATAAGACAAGATATACCAATTTTGCAAGAAAAGATAAATAAAATACTCGAAGATATTTAAAAATACTATTTTAAATAAGACGGCAGGTAAAAACACTTAATAAGAATTAAGAAATAAGATTGTTATTTGACGACATGAACCTAAAGCTACTATGAGCATGTGGTAAGTTTTTGTCATAGGAATTGTGCGTAGACTTGTGAACCGTGGTAGACTTGTGAACCGTGGTAGACTTGTAGGGCGTGGTAGACTTGTAGTTAACAATGTGCTGAACTCATAACTCGTGCACATCTATTGACTTTTTATGTGGTTATGGTATAATAATAGGCTATTAAGTTTTATAAAATGGAGGCAATATGGATACTGTGAAAACTATAAGGCCAACACCTCAGGATATTAAAAGAGAGTATTGGATAATAGACGCTAAGGATATGGTGTTAGGAAGGTTGGCGGCTAAATGTGCCAGTATATTAAGGGGCAAGCATAAGCCTATATATCAACCTGATGTAGACTGCGGTGATTTTGTAATAGTTATAAACTCTAAGCTCGTGAAAACAACAGGCAATAAGCTAAGAGATAAGGTCTATCAGTTTCATACAAACCATCCTGGCGGCCTTAAAGAGAAATCTTTGGGATTTATGTTAGAAACAAATCCAAACCAGGTTATTATGTTGGCGGTGAAAAGGATGTTGCCTAAAAACAGACTTGGCCATAGGATATTGAAAAGGTTGAAGGTTTATGAAACCGATAAGCATCCTCACATAGCCCAAAACCCTAAACCTCTTAAGTAAAAGGAGTATATTATGGTGGCAGTAGTTAGAAATTTTAAGGTTTTAGAAGACAACTCTTACCACGGCGTTGGCAAGAGAAAGGACAGCGTAGCTAGAGTATGGCTTGTAAAAAATGCTAACGGTTTTATAGTAAAAGCCAGAGACTCACAGAAAGAGTACGACATGAGAGAATACCTTCAAAGAGATAGCTCTTTTGCTAAGGTGCTTATGCCTTTTAACATTACAAATACCAACGGCAAATTTGGTGTTTACGCTATAGTAAACGGTGGAGGCTTGTCTGCTCAAGCGGAAGCTATAATGTATGGTATAGCTGATGCTCTTTTAACCTATAATCCAAACTTTAGGACTACCCTCAAAAAAGCTGGTTTACTCAAAGTGGATGCTCGCATTAAAGAACGTAAAAAATATGGTAAGATGGGTGCCCGTGCTAAATTTAGATGGAGCAAGAGATAATAAAGGTTGGTATAGCTGGATTTACTGGCTATACCGGTTTAGAACTTTTAAGAATATTATCAAAACATCCTAAAGTAAAGATAACATCTTTATCTTCTTCTACACACTACGGTAAGTATCTGCACGATGTTTTAGATTTCACCAATATAGAAAATATTATAATCACTAAAGAGCTTGAAAATGTGGATGTGGTGTTTTTAGCCTTGCCTCATGAAGCCTCTTTAGATCAAGTTCCTTTTTACGCTTCTAAAAATGTAAAAATTATAGATTTATCTGGGGCTTTTAGATTAAAAGACAAAGATATCTTTAGAGAATATTACAACTTAGAGTATAGGCCCGAACATGAACCTATTGTTCAAGAGGTGGTTTACGGCTTGCCTGAGCTTTTTAGAGAAGATATAAGAAAAGCCAATATTGTATCAAATCCGGGGTGTTATCCTACTGCGGTAATATTGGGTGTTTTGCCTATTGTAAAAAAGACCTCTTATAGAAAGCCTATAATAGTAAACGCTGTTTCTGGAGTTTCTGGGGCTGGTGCTAAGTTAAAGCAAGAATTTCATTTTCCATATATGGAACAAAATGCTTTTTACTACGGTATAGGAAAACATAGACATACCCCAGAGATGTCTTTGTATCTTGGTTTAGAGGTGCAGTTTAGCCCTATGGTTATTCCTGCTTCAAGAGGGATGATTGCAAATATAAAGCTTTTTGATATAGAAAATATTGATTTTAAAGCTCTTTATAAGGATTTTTACAAAGATGAACCTTTTGTAAAATTAACAGATAATCCACCTCATACTAAGTGGGTAATAGGCACAAACATGTGTTATATATATCTTTATTATCACAAAAGCTTAAAAATGCTTGAGATAATAAGCGCCATAGATAACCTTGGCAAAGGGGCATCTTCTCAAGCTGTTCAAAATATGAACATCATGTTTGGTTTGGAAGAAACTCTAGGCATTGAAAAATTTCCCGTGATACCTTGAAAGCTTTACCAATATTTGCCATACTTTATAACAAAAACTACGAAGAAAATTTATACATTGTTTTAGAACATCTTGTAGATTTTGGCGGATTTTGTATGTCGGAGCATTTTTACTTTGAAAATCTTCAAAAATATTACTCAAAGGAGATGGAAAAACCTCTTTTTAAAGTTTATCTTTATGCAAAAAACCTTTTTGAAGATACAGATATCTTAAGTCTAAAGCTAAAAACAATAGAAATAGAAAAACTGCTTAGTATAAATTCTAAAAGAACTGTTAATATAGACCCAGGTTATATAAATAAACAACATCTTGTTTTGGCTTCTTCCAAAGAAAGAGGGGCTAGAATTCATATAGGCAAAAATATCTTTTTGGAGATGGAATATATTTATATTTTCAAAGATTTTAAAACATTTTACTGGACTTATCAAGATTATAGATATAATGATGTAAAAGCTTTTTTCAAAATGGCAAGAGATTATTATCTTAGTGTTATCTAGATCTTTGATATAGAGTATAAAAATTGCCTTGTTTTCTCATAAGCTCCTCAAAAGTGCCTTCTTCCAATATCCTCCCATCCTCTATGTAAAGGATCCTGTCGCAATTTATTATATTTGAGAGTCTATGAGCCACTATTAGTATTGTTTTATCTTTAAAAATCTCAAAAATGTTTGATATAACGGTCTGCTCTGTATGTACATCAAGGGCTGAGGTGATCTCATCTAACAATAGCACATCTGGATTTGTTAGAAAAATCCTTGCTATGGCTATTCTTTGTCTCTCTCCTCCTGATACCGTGTATCCATATTCTCCTAAAACGGTGTCAAGACCGTTTTTCAATGTAAACAAAAATTCAGCTTTTGCTAGTTTTATAGCTTTTATTAAAAGCTCTTCTGATGCGTTTGGATTTGCTATTAAAAGGTTGTTTCTCACGGTATCGTTGAATATGAAAACATGTTGAGAAGCAAAGGCTATTTTAGATCTTATCGATTTGTTTGTGATGTCTTCTAAACTTTTATCTTTTATATACACATCTCCTTTGTAGCTTACAAGCTTTGGAAGTATATCAAGAAGTGTAGATTTACCAGCGCCGGTAGGCCCCACTATACCTATTTTTTCACCAGGGTTTATAGTTAGATTTATATCTTTAAGAATTTCTTTAGAATCTATTGTTACATATACGTTTTTCATGACAATAGGTACTAAGAGGTTATTTATATCTAGGGTGCCGTCTTTTTCTCTTTGCAGCAAGAGCATCTCTTGAACCCTTTTTACAAGTGGGATTGAGGAGCGCATATTCATAAAGCCTTTTTGAGTTTCCATAATGGGCATTTGTATGAGCAATAAAGCAGTTAGATAGGAGATAAAGTCACCAGCGCTAGTATAACCATGGACTATTCTATAGCCTCCGTATAAAAGCACCAAACCAAAAACTATGTAGCCGGTGGATTGATTGAATATTGAATTCATTACTGTGTAAAATATGGTTTTTATACCTGCTTTAAATAAATTTTTATTTGCTTGGACAAAACGTTCCAAAAATTTATCTTCAGCTCCAAATATTTTTATGTTTTCTATGCCACTTATAAGCTGCGTTACATGTTGATTTATGATACCTAACCTTTCTTGATTGAGCTTGACATATTTAGCTCTTTTTGTTCCAAAATATTTTACCGAATAAGATATGATGGGAAAAGCAAATATTATTATAACTGTTAGGTATATGTCTCTATATATTAAAACTCCTAAAAGCAATAGGACCGTTATAGGCTCTTTTATGAGGGATAGCATATAGTCTATAAGGATGTTTTTTATTGCGTTTATATCGTTGTTAAATCTACTTATTATGTCGCCACTTGGATGGTTTATGAAAAAATCTACCTTTGAATAAAGGAGCGACGAAAACATCTTTTCTCTGAAATCCATAAGGAGTTTCTCTGATACCATGTTCATGAGGAAGTTTCTCAAGAAAAATCCGATTTGTATGACAACCGCCGCAGCTGCAAAAAGATACAGGATCATGTAAAGTTTGTTTGACTCTTTTAATATGAACACATCGTCCATTACTCTTTTGACCAGATATGTCATGAAAGATGTTCCTAAGCCCTCTAAAATAGAGCCAAATATAACAAGGCTTACAAGTGCCCAATAGGGTTTTAAGTTAGATAGAAGCCATTTGATTTGTTCCATTAAACATCAGATGCATCAAAGCTTTTTGGGTATGAAGTCTATTTTCTGCTTGATTAAATATAAAATCTGCATGTTCTTCAAAGACTTCCTTTGTTATCTCTTGTCCCTTTTTGGCTGGTAAACAGTGCATAACTTTTACATCTTTTTTAGCGTAAGAAAGTAGCTTGGTATTTACTTGATAATCTTTTAACAAATTTATTTTATGCTCTTTCGAACCTTCATCGTTCATTGAAATCCAGACATCCGTATATATTACATCCTTATCTTTAGTAGCTTTTATAGGATCTTCTTCCAATATAATCTCTGCCCCAGTTTGTTTTGAAACTTCTAAAGCTCTTTTCAAATTTTCTTCATCAGGTCTTAGCTCTTTTGGTGTACATACAGTTAAGTTTAGTCCAAATATAGCAAAAGCTGATATTAGAGCGTTTGCCATGTTGTTGCCATCACCTATGTAAAGCACTTTTATATTTTTTGTTTCTTCTCTAAAAGCTTCAAAGAGGGTAAATATATCTGATATAGCTTGGCAAGGATGAGTATAGTCTGTAAGAGCGTTTATAACAGGTATGCTGGCGTATTGGGAAAATTCTAAAAGCCATTGGTGAGAGCCAGTTCTTATAACTACACCATCTACATAGCGAGACAAAGTCCTAGCGCTATCTGAAGCATCTTCTCCTCTTGATACTTGAAGGCTTGATTCTTGTAGAAATATTGGGTTACCGCCGAGCTCTTTTATGCCCACTTCAAAAGATACCCTTGTTCTTGTAGAAGGTTTGCTAAAAAGAAGCGCTATGTTTAAGTTTTGTAAGCTTTTAGGATTGAAATCGTTGTATTTAAAATCAAAAGATAAATCTATGATACGCTTTGCTTCGTCAAAAGTAATATCCCATACATCCAAAAAGTGCGCTTTCATATATCTATTATATCAAATTATATGCCTGTGAAAAGCCTTATTATATCGCTAAGTATTGCGACTGCTGATAGAGAAACCACAAAAGCTATACCTATCTTTTGCCAATATTCTTTAAACTTTTCTGACAACGGCCTCCTTATTATAGCTTCTATTAAGAATAGCACTATAAGACCACCGTCTAACATAGGTATAGGCAAAATGTTTATTATAGCAAGTTGCAAAGAAACAAAAGCCATAAATCCCAAAAACTCTCCTAAGCCGCCTTCCGCTGCTTGTCCGGACATTTTTGCTATGCTTATAGGTCCACTTAGGTTTAAAACAGATGCATGCATAGTGACCAAAGCTTTTATAGAATCTACGCTAAGGACTGTTAGTTCTTTTATCTTTCTAATAGCTTGAATCATAGCTTCGTTTATAGGATATCTTTTTAATACGTATTTAGTCTCTGGGTATATTCCTATGTAATATTCTTTTAGTGTGGCAGAATATTTTGGTATAACGTCTTTTACTATTAGAGTGTTTGATCTTTCTATTACAAGTGTTATTGGGTTTCCTTTGTCTTTTCTCATGTAATCTGTTAGCTCATACCAATTTTTTATAGGTATTGCCGTAGGCATGTTGTTCATTTTTATTGCGAGTATCTTATCGCCTTCTTTTAACCCTATTTCAGAAGCCGGTGAGTTTTTTAAAGCACCACCTACTACAGGAGCTATCTCAGGTAATATTCCGATGGAATCTTTATTTAGAATCTTACCGAGCGTCATAGTGGTAGTATATACATGCCCGTTTCTTTTAAAAACTATTTTAGAGGTTTTCCCAACGGCTTTTATCTCTGCTATATATAGGTCTTTCCATGTTTTTATAGGTACATTGTCTATTTTTATTATGGTATCGCCTGGTTTTATACCAGCTTTGTAAAATGGTGATTTTTTGGTTATATAGCCAACTTTTACTGGTTCTTCTATGTAAGCTGGCTGATGTATGCCTATGTAAAAAGATAATGTAAAACCTATAAAAGCTATAATTAGGTTAAACAACGGCCCTGCCGCTGCTATGAGAATCTTTTGCCACGGTGCTTTTGAGGAAAATGCCCTCGGGTCTTTGGAACTTACTTCACCCTCTTCGCCGTAGAGCTTGACATAGCCTCCCATTGGTATATAGGCTATTTGATATTCGGTTTCTCCTATCTTTTTTTTAAATATTGGATTTCCAAAACCCACAGAGAATACTTCTACTTTTACGCCAAATAGTTTAGCAAATATAAAATGGCCAAACTCGTGAAATACTATTAAAATGCTTATAAGAATTAAAAACGCTAAAACTGTGTGTATCATGAAGACCTCACTATGCTTACAATTACTTCCCTCTCTCTTGGTCCATCAAACTCTGCTAAAAATACAGCTTCCCATTTTCCCAGCATAAGCCTTCCTTCTAATATAGGTATTATCCGTGAATTTCCTATGATAGAAGATTTAATATGAGCTGCCGCATTTCCTTCCATGTGAGAATAGCCGTTTGTCCAAGGTATTAGTTTATCGAGTGTGTTTAGTATATCTTTTACAACGTCAGGGTCTGCTCCTTCGTTAATAAAAACCGCTGCAGTAGTATGCGGTACATAAACTATGCAAAGTCCATTGTCAATAGAAGAAGCTTCTACTATCTCCCTTATCCTTTGGGTTATATTCACTACCGAGGTATGCTTTGCTGTTTTTACTTTGATTCTTTCTGTCATAATTTTATTTTACCACACTAAAGTCTTTTGCTTTTAAAGAAATCTTTTAGTATATCTTCAAACACCTTGTTCTTTTTATACTCCCATTTTACCTTAAAATCAAAGTATTCCAATATATTTACGTTGCTCACAACGGCTCCTTTTTTTTCATCTAAAGAAAAAAAATAAACCTTTTCTATCCTAGATAATACAATCGCATAAGCACACATAGGACATGGCTCTAAACTTACATACAATGCACATCCGTCAAGCCTTTTTGTGTTTAGCTTTTCCATAGCCTTTTCTAAGGCAAGCATCTCAGCATGCTCTATGCTTTTTATACCGTTAAAAGCATAAGATACTATTTTTTCATCTTTTACAACAACGGCACTTACAGGGACTCTATCTAAACTTGTGGCCTCTCGGCAAAGTTCTAAAAGCTTTTGTTCTATATACTCTATTTGCACACTTCTTCAGACTGAAGTCTTTCTAAATTCATATCTTCTAGCATCTTGTAGTCTTTTTTGATATCTCTTCCAGCCCTTGTAAGATATCCGCCAGCCATCAAAGCATTTGCCATAAAAGCTGCCATACCGTGAAAATCACCTAGTGTTTGCTCTCTACCACCACAAAGCCTTAACTCTGCACTTTTGTTGGTAAATCTAAACATAGCTATTATTTTAAGAGCATCTAAGGCTCTTAAAGGTTTGTTGTTTTCTAAAGGTGTGTTTGGTATAGGCATAAGAAAGTTTAAAGGTATCGAATCTACGCCAAGTTCTTTGTAAACAAAAGCCAAGTCTACTCTATCTTCATCCGTTTCTCCAAGCCCAAATATAGCACCGCTACATGTGGAAAGACCAGCTTTTTGAACGTTTTTTATGGTTTCTAACCTCTCTCTCCAAGTATGTGTGGAAACTATGTTTGGGAAATAGCTCTCAGAAGTTTCTAGATTGTGGTTTATGCGGGTCACACCGGCTTCTTTTAGCTTCAATAAACTTTCAAGCCCTATGGTCCCGGCAGATACACATACGTTTATAGGTATGTTTTGGGCTTTTATTTCTTGCACGGCTTCGCAAAGCTTTTCTACCTCTTCATCAGAAGCCGCTCTTGCGCTTAAAACCATGCAGTATCTATTTGCTCCAAACTCTACGCCTCTTAAAGCGCCTTCTACTAGCTCTTCTTTGTCCACTAGCTTATATATGTTGATTGGTGTTTTATAAAATTTAGATTGGGCACAAAATTTGCAATCCTCTGAACAAGCACCGCTTTTTGCGTTTATAATAGAGCAAAATTCAAATTTTTTAGCATCAAAAAACTCATCTTTTAGCTTAGAAGCCAAATATACTATAAGAGGTATATACTTGTCCTCGGCTTTTAGTATAAACAAAGCCTCTTCTTTTGAAATCTCATCGTTTTTTGCCTTTTGATATATATCAAAAAAAACTTGTTCCATGCTAAACTCCTTTAAGCAGTTGTTTTAAAAACATACGAAAAAATTGCAATATTTCAATGAGCTTTGTTATTCTAGTTTTCTGTTGGCTGGGAAAAGTATCACATCTCTTATGGAGTCTACGTTTGCAAATAACATTACGAGCCTGTCTATGCCTATTCCTTCACCGGCGGTGGGTGGCATACCGTATCTCAGAGCTTCTACAAAATCGTCG
>PNJC01000062.1 GCA_002878215.1 Hydrogenobaculum sp.
TGTATTAAAACATATAGCTTTTGGATTTAGCGAAGAGGCAAAGCACTATCTTAAAAGCGCTTATTTTCTTTTGATACCGTATGTTTTTTTCTCTTTTTATTTTCATCATTTTGGGGCTATACTAAGAAGCCAAAGAAGATTTACTCCCTACTTTATAGGAGAGTTTATATTCTCTTTTTCAAATTTTTTACTTGTAACTATAGGGCTTTTTATATGGAAAGATTACAAGGTGATCGCCGCCAGTATTTCATTATCTCAGCTGTTAGCAACTTTTTATATGTTTGTGGTGGGAAGTGAGTTTATACATTTTAAGCTTTACAAAGATAGCACTGTATCTTCTATGATAAAACAATTTATATATCTAAGTGGGTTTTATAGCATTGGTATAATATATACACTTATAGAAAGAGCTTTTGCAAGTACTCTGGGTGAAGATGCTGTATCGGCTCTTACGTATGGATTTATGGTAGCAAATATTCCTAAAAGCCTTATAAAAGTTGAAAAGATGAGTATTACTTCATTTTCAGAGTCAAAGGATATAATCAGAAAACTAAACTTTTATACAAAAAAGATATTTCAGGTGAGTATACCTATTGCAATATTTATGTTTTTGGCTTCTGATATAATTGTAAAGCTTCTTTTTGGGCACGGGGCTTTTAATCAA
This sequence comes from Hydrogenobaculum sp., assembly GCA_002878215.1. GTDB lineage: Bacteria > Aquificota > Aquificia > Aquificales > Aquificaceae > Hydrogenobaculum. The sequence continues at coordinate 665 of PNJC01000062.1, forward strand.
AAGGATATAGAACTTACTTCTTTGGCGGTAAGGTATTTTGCTCTTTCTTTACCGTTTTTGTTTTTGTGGGGGATTTTGTATCAGGTTTTTCAGGTGGTAAATTGGCTAAAACCTATTTTTGTGGTAGCTGTATTTTCCATATTTACAATAACGGTTTTTGCATATATATTCATAACGATATTTAAATGGGGGATAGTAGGTATATGCATGGCTAACTTTGTAAATTACACGATTGGCTGTGTTGTAGCCTACATGATGATAAGGTTTAGACTTGGAGAAAGATATGCTAAGATGCCCCGTATGTAAAAGCGCCGTAGAAGAAGATTGCAAAGAAGTGTATGTAGCTTCTTACAACCAAAAAGAGTATAAACGGTATGAATGCGAAAAATGCGGACTTCATTGGTGGGAGCCCTTGGAGATATCTCTTGATTTTTACGAAAACGAAGTTTTGGATTATTACGCAAACCTTCACAACCCTTCAAGCTTTGAGCTGGAAGAAAACCACAAGGTGTTTTTCAGGCTTTTTCCAAAGCACGTAAGAGGTAGGCTTTTGGATGTGGGATGCGGCAACGGCATATTTTTGAAAGCGGCAAAAGAAGCTGGGTTTGAAGTATGGGGTATAGATTTTGATATTAAAAGCGTAGAAACCGCTAAAAAACTCTTGGGAGTAGATACCATATACCATATGTCTTTGGAAGAGTTTTACGACAAATACAAGGATGTGAAGTTTGATGTGATTACAATGTTTGAAGTGCTGGAACATCAAGATAAGCCGATGGAATTTATAAATACCGTAAGAAACCTTTTAAAAGAGGGTGGGTATATAGCTGGAAGCGTGCCAAACAAAGACGGCGAAGGCACAAAGATATTCAATCAAAAACTCTACAAAGGAGATTTTCCGCCAAACCACCTGCTTAGATTTGGACATACGTCTTTGGCAAACTATCTAAAATCGGCTGGTTTTAAGATAAGCAAGATAGAAAAGTTTAACTACAACCTAAGAGGACTTTTATTTCTTTTGGAATGTAAGTTTTTTGGTAAAAAGCTGCAAAAAACAAACACTGCAAATATAATAAAACTATCAAAGAAACTTTTACTAACGCCTTTTCTTCTTTTCTGCCTGCCAAAGATTTTGAAAAAAGATTGCGGGACT
>PNJC01000095.1 GCA_002878215.1 Hydrogenobaculum sp.
TATACCAGCTTTTCATAAACCATTTTTAGCGATGAGCTATGATGCTTTGTTGAAAAATACCAACGCCGTAGCTGGTCTTTATTGGCTTGACGGAAGATATCAGCTTGTCTTTGTAAAAGAGAGACTAAGAAGATTTGGTATAACCCTGCCAAAACAATATAAACCTTTTGAATTATCCATTAGGGATTTAAGTTTCTAAATTAAACAAAGCTCTTAAATGCTAAAATATTTTGTATGATAGAAAGATACACAAGAAAAGAGATGGCAGACATCTTTTCAAATTTGAACAAATATAAGAAGTGGCTTGAGGTAGAACTAGCGGTTTTATACGCTATGGCAGAGCTTAATATAATACCAAAAGAAGCTTATAAAGCTATAGATAGCAAAGCTTACGTGGACGAAAGCGTAGAAAAGAAAATAGATGAGTATGAAAGAATATACAAACACGATGTGCTTGCCTTTGTGAGTGCGATAGGAGAGCAACTTGGGGAATACTCAAAATATTTTCATATGGGGCTTACCTCTTCGGATATTTTGGATACTGCCCTTAGTTTAGTGTTAAAAGATGCTATAGACAGCATCATAATAGATATTGATATAGTTTTAGAGCTTTTAAAAGAAAAGGCTTTCAAATATAAAGATAACGTTATGATGGGAAGAACCCACGGCGTACATGCAGAACCCATAAGCGTAGGGCTTAAGTTTGCCTCTTGGTACGATGAGCTAAGAAGACAAAGAGAGCGACTTTTAGTGGCAAAAAAAGATGTTTTAAAAGGAAAGATATCAGGAGCGGTAGGCACATTTTCAAACGTAGACCCAGAGGTAGAAAAAATAGCCCTTGAAAAGCTTGGCTTAGAGCCAGAGCCAGCTCCCACCCAAATAGTGCATAGGGATAGACACGCTTATCTTATGAGTGTGCTTTCTTTGATAGCCTCTTCTTTGGAAAAGTTTGCAACAGAGATAAGGCATTACCAAAAAACGGAAGTCCTCGAAATGGAAGAGCCATTTTCAGAATCTCAAAGGGGCTCATCTGCTATGCCTCACAAGAAAAATCCTATTCATGCCGAGAGAATATGCGGACTTTCTAGGGTTATGAGATCAAACATGATAGCCGCTTTTGAAAATATAGCGCTTTGGCACGAAAGAGACATATCTCACTCATCCGCTGAAAGGATAATAATACCAGATACTTTTATAGGGCTTGATTATATGTTTGGGCTTTTCGAATACATATTAAAAGGTTTAAAAGTAAATACCGATAAAATGCTGAAAAACATGGATATTTCAAAAGGCCTTTACTTTTCTTCAAAAGTCCTTGTCTATCTTATGCAAAAAGGCGTAGATAGAGACAGCGCATACGATATTGTAAAAAAATGTGCCATGAGAAGCTGGGACGAGGGTATTATGTTTAAAGACGCCCTTTTAGAAGATAAAGAGGCTTCTAAATACCTTTCAAAAGAAGACTTAGATAAAATAATGGACCCTTATGAGTTTATAAGACATAGGGATTATATATTTAAACGAGTCTTTGGATGAGCTCTTTTGTTAAAAGCCTCAAACCATCTTTTGAAAAGGCTATATACCCAATTCTTGTTTTTTTAAAAGACAAAAATATAAATCCAAACGCTATCTCTTTGACAGGGATGGTTGTAATATCGATAGGTTCTTTTTTTGTTTATGAAAACTACAACCGTATAGGGGCTATTCTTCTTCTATTGGGTGGGTTGTTTGATGCGCTGGACGGGGCTCTTGCTAGATTTGCAAACAAAAGCTCTTCCTTTGGAGCTTTCTTAGATTCTACCATCGATAGGTTATCGGATGCTTTGCCAATAGGCGCTATAATACTTTTTTTCTCAAAAGCTCAAGATGTAGAAGGCGTATTCTTGGGGCTTTTAGCGTTGATGTTTAGTTTTATGGTAAGCTATACAAAAGCTCGTTCTCACAGCCTTGGTGTTGATATTCCGGTGGGGGTTTTTGAAAGGACAGAGCGTTTTGGTACAATAGTAATATTTACATTTCTTGGGTTTTATAAACTGGGGCTTTTGATAGTAGGTATAGGGGCTTTTTATACAACCTTAGAAAGGATATTTTACGCAAAAAAACATCTTTCTTAACCCATGTAGCCCATATATTTTACATACTCTGGTTTTGTTCTCCAGTTTGTAGCTTCTACCGTTAGCTCTAAGAATACCCTTTTCCCAAGCAAAAATTCAAGTTCTTTTCTAGCCTCTGTGCCTATTTTCTTGAGATTTTGACCGTTTTTACCTATGATAATAGGTTTTAGATTTTCTCTATCTACCAAAATTCTAGCTTTTATTACGATCATGTCTTTGTTGTTTTTGGCAGGTTCTATAGAATCTGTTATTACCATAACAGAGTGCGGTACTTCTTGATATGTCCTTTGAAGAACTTTCTCCCTTATAATCTCTGACACATGAAGCCTTAAAGGCAAAGAAGCCTCTTCTTCATGTTCAAACATTTTAAACTCTTGTTCTGGCAAATACTTTACGATGGTCTTCAACAGCTCATCTATGTTTGTATTTTTGACGGCGCTTACTGGCACTATTTCTTCTAATGCAAAGGTTTTTGCTATTTCTTCTATAAGCTCTAAAACCTGTTCTTTTGATATACCGTCTATTTTGTTTAAAACACCTATTATTTTTTTATCGGAGTAATCTCTTTTTAGGATTTTAAAAAGATTTAAATCCTCCTCTGTGATACCGGTTTTAGCGTCGAATACAAACAAAAGCACATCTACATCTTCCAAAGATTCTTTGGCAGCTTTTACCATGTATTCTTCCATGAGATCCTTTGGTCTTTTCATGAACCCAGGAGTGTCCACAAAGATAATCTGAGCGTCTTCTAAATTTTTGACACCCATAACCCTTATACGTGTAGTACCAGCTACGTTAGATACTATGGATACTTTTTTACCGAGTATAGCGTTTAGCAAAGAGGACTTCCCGGCGTTTGGCTTTCCTATTATGCTTACAAATCCTACTTTCATCTTTTGATTATATCACGAAAGAAGCGGATATCGCTATCCGCTTTGTTTATTCAGTTAAGACTTTTTAATTTTGATGCTACCGATGTAATATACCCTAAGAAAGCTTCTTCAGGCTGAGCACCTACAAACTCTGCAAGTCCATTGTTCAATACAATCTTTGGTACTCCTACCACCTGAAATCTTTCCGATAAGTCCATGTTTTCTGAAGCGTCTATGGCTTTTGATGTGATATAGTCGTTTGCCATTGCAAATTTAAAAGCCGTTATGGCAGCGGCAGGACAATATCCACAAGAGGTGGTTACAAACACCATTATATCTATAGGTACATCCACCTCTTTTAATATCTCAAGCGTCCTTTCTTTAAGCCCAGGGTCTCTGTGAGATACCTGAATAATACCGTGTATAAGAGTGTTAAATTCAAGACCTGCCGGAAGTCCTATATATCTTATGCCGTAATCTTTCTCGCCCTCTATCACGAGCGTTGGCACCCTTTCTATACCGTAGGAAGAAGCTAACTCTTGGTTGGTGAGCGGTGAAACAATCTCTAAAGAGAGCTTATCTCCAGCCACCTCTTTGACTTCTTGCATTAAATCCTCTGCTACGCCACAGCTCTCACACCCTATAGCCTGTGAGAATAGCTTTAGTTTTACGGGTTCTTTGAGGTTCTTTTCAAATATGTCCCTTAACTGCGCCCTTGTCTCTAAGTCTAAAAGCATAAACACCTCCTTAAAGGATAAAAAATTTATTATATATTAATATAATCTTTTTTCGTGATAAATCTATAGATAATCTGCTAAATATTGGGCAGTGACAGTATCCATCGTTGGTACATGAATGATAAGCCAAGGTACAAATTTTTGTTCTAGGTAGTTTGCTATTAGCTCTTTGTTCTTAGTGGCGTAAAAATCCTCTTTTAATTTGTTTAACTCAGCCATCCTCATTTCATGCTCTTGTCTGTGCATGGGATAGGCAAAAAACCCTGTCTCTTTCATGGCGTTGTTCTCAAATTCAAAATGATAAACTACGTCTGCTAAAAAATCTTCAAAAAGTTTTTCTATACGTTCTGTAGGTTCGTTGTTTTTTATCGCGTCGTAAAGCTCGTTGAGAAGGTCTATCTCTTCAAAGTGTATATCGTTCATTTCCATCAAAGCCACCTGCGGTATCCTTTCCTTTGGTAGAAGCATAAATACCTCCTAAAATTTATTGCTTGAAATAAGTAAATGTTAATTTATATTTTAACATTGACTTGTCAATATGTTGTTTATCATCATGTATGATTTATTTCTATATTCTTTTGTATATGTTAATCATATCTTATGCTTTAAATTTAGATATAATATTTATTTAACTTTTTTAGGAGTGAACATATGGAATTGACGCTTGTTAATCAAGATAAGGTATACGATGTAATTATCATAGGTGCAGGTCCGGCTGGTGCTTCTGCCGCTATTTATACCGCTAGGGCTGGTTTGTCTACGTTGGTACTATATAGGGCTGAAGCTGATGGGGCTTTGGGTGTAACGCAAAAGATAGAAAACTACCCTGGCATAAGAGGTCCTTTGACGGGTTTTGAGCTTTTAAAACTAATGAGAGACCATGCAAAAGCCTTTGGAGCAGAGTTTCAAAGAGGTAAAGTTATAGCCACATCCTTAGAAGGCGAGGTTAAAAGCGTCTATACCATAGATGGTAGAGAGTATAAGGCAAAAGCTTTGATAGTATCTTCTGGGGCTATGGAAAGGGCTCACAAGTTACCCGGTGAAGAGGAATTTTTAGGCAAAGGAGTATCTTACTGTGGTGTTTGCGACGCTGCATTTTTCAAAGATAGGCCAGTGGCTGTGATAGGTGATGACGATTATGGTATTGAAGAAGCTGAGTTTATAGCTCGTTTTGCATCAAAAGTTTACTTTGTGGTGCCTTCTTCTAGGATAAGAGCTCCTCAAGAAGACATAGAACATTTTTCGAGCCTGCCAAACGTAGAGATTTTGCTTCATACAAGACCTGTCAAAATAATAGGAGATAACCTCGTAAAAGGACTACATATTAAGAAGTTGTCTGCTGGTGAAGAAGGTGTTTTGGAAGTGGATGGTGTATTTATATTTATAGGTGGCAACAAACCCTCTGTGGATTTTTTGATGGGTCAAGTTAAGATGAACGAACATGGTTGTCTTGAAATAGATGATGAGATGATGACTTCTGTGCCTGGTGTTTTTGCTGCAGGAGATATCCTATGCACCAATATAAAGCAAGCTGTTATAGCGGCTGCCGATGGTGTAAAAGCGGCTTTGGCTGTTGATAAGTATCTAAACAAAAAATCTAAGATTACATCTCAGTGGTAATAAAGGGGGTTACATGAAACATCTTACTAAGAAGCAATTGGAAGAGTTGAAGAAGAGGCTTTTAGAAGAAAAGTCTAAGATAGTGGCCAGATACAACGAAAATTTAGAAGTCCAAAAGCGTGTATCTGAAGAGGCTAAAGAACCTCAAGATTTGGAGGATTTGGGCCAAATAAATTATACGGAAGAGCTTTTAGAGTCCTTATCTCAAAGAGATATGGAAGTATTAAAAGAAATAGAGGAAGCTCTAAAGCGTATTGAAAACGGGACTTACGGTATATGCGAATGGACTGGAGAGCCAATACCTTATGAAAGGCTGAAAGCTATACCTTGGACAAGGTTTACCGCCAAAGGTGCCGAAGAATACGAAGAGACTATGGGCACATCCATGACCAACAACACCTACGAACCACCTGTAGAAGATATAACTATAGAAAGAGATGATATAGGGGAAGACTGATATGCTTTACAAACATAGTGTTTCTTGGCTTTTAGAAGAAAAAATAAAGCCCTCTGAGATATTGGAAAGTTTTAAAAAAAGAAAAGAAACTTTTGAACCAACGATAAAAGCCTTTGTAACAGACCTATACGACAACGCCTATGAAACGGCAAAAGCTTTAGATAATCAAGCGCCGAAAGGTAAACTGTTTGGTATACCTATAGCCGTAAAAGATAATATAAACGTTGACGGATTTCCTACTACTTGCTCCTCAAAGATGCTTCAAAACTATATATCTGTTTACGATGCTACGGTAATTAAAAAGTTAAAACAAGAGGGAGCCATCATAGTAGGTAAGACCAATATGGATGAATTTGCAATGGGTTCTTCTACAGAGTATTCAGCCTTTTTCCAAACCAAAAACCCTTGGAATATAGAGTATGTGCCGGGAGGTTCCTCTGGTGGGTCTGCTTCTTCTGTAGGTGCCAACATGGTGCCTTTGTCTCTTGGTTCTGATACTGGCGGTTCTATAAGACAGCCAGCTTCTTTTTGCGGTGTTATAGGTTTAAAACCCACTTACGGCAGAGTATCAAGGTACGGTCTTGTGGCTTTTGCTTCTTCTTTGGACCAAATAGGGCCTTTTGGTAGGTATACAAAAGATGTAGCTCTTCTTTTGGAAGTGATATCTGGTTATGATCCGAAGGATAGCACAAGTGCCAATATAGAAGTTCCTTCTTTCTCTAAAAACCTAAAACCAAGGACAGAGATAAAAGTAGGCATACCAAAAGAGTTTATGGCTTACAAGATAGACGCTGAAGTAGAAGAATCTTTTAAAAACTTTGTAAAGTTTTTAGAAGACAACAAAGCAACCATAAAAGAGGTTTCTTTGCCGCATATAGAGTATGCTATCCCTGTTTACTACATAATAGCACCGGCAGAAGCATCTTCAAACTTGGCTCGTTTTGACGGTGTAAGGTATGGTTATAGGACTAAAGATTTTAAAGATATATTTGAGCTTTATGCAAAAACAAGAGATGAAGGGTTTGGTCCAGAGGTAAAGCGCCGTATTATGCTCGGGACTTACGTGTTGTCTTCTGGGTACTACGAGGCTTACTATGGTAAAGCCTTGGCGGTTAAAAACCTCATAAAAAGAGAATTTTTAGAAGCCCTAAAAGACGTGGATGTTATAATAAGCCCCACCTCTCCAACACCGCCTTTTAAGTTTGGTGAAAAGTTAAATGACCCTATATCGATGTATCTTTCCGATATCTTTACGGTTTCTGTAAATTTAGCTGAGCTTCCAGCGATATCTATTCCTTCTGGTTTTACAAAAGATGGATTACCCATAGGTGTGCAGCTGATAGGTAGAGCTTTTGACGAGCAAACTTTACTTGATGTATCATACGCTTGGGAACAACATTATCCTCACTATGAACATATATCAAATGTATGCTAATTTTGAGTTTGGATACTTCTAGTAGCAATGTATCTTTTTGTTTGTTAAAAGCCTCAAAACCAGTATTAAGTTTTTATAAAAAAACCAATGAAAAAACGTTAAACTTATTACCATTTTTGTTTAATACTTTTGATATAAAACCAAAAGAAATAGATGCTTTTTTTGTGTGTATAGGTATAGGCTATGCTACACCGCTTAGGATAGGTATAAACTTTATAAAAGCTATGTGTATAGCTCTTGAAAAACCGATATACACTTTTATCAACATAGATGCCGTGGCAAGAACGATGTTTTCACATGATAGTTTGTTTCTTTACAGAAAAGTTTCAAATGCCTACGTTGGTGCTTATTATGAAAGTGGTAAAAGGGTATCTGATATAGCGGAGTATAAAGAGCTTCCAGATGTCCCATCGAAAGATGTAGAAGAATATGAACATATGTTTTCATATCTTGGTTATGAGGCTTTTAAAAAAGAAAACCCAAGCGATTTATTTTTTGTAGAACCTATATACACAAGACCACCCACAAGGGTTTTTTGATGAATGAAAAACTTTTGGAAGAACTTTTAGAAGGGCTAAACGAAGAGCAGAAAAGGGTGGTTTTATCAAATGGAAAACCCATTTTGGTGGTGGCTGGAGCTGGTTCTGGCAAGACAAAGACCATAATACATAAAGCCCTTTACCTTATCTTTCATGAGGAATCGCTTGTAAGAGCAAGAAGACTTTTGATGATAACCTTTACCAACAAAGCTGCCAACGAGATAAAAGAAAGGATACAAAAATACGCTAACTTATTGGGTAAAAATATAAACATAGAATGGATTGGTACGTTTCATTCTGTGGCTTCAAGAATTATAAGAAAACATCATGCAATATTTGGACTTTCAAACGATTTTAGGGTGCTTGATGAAGAAGATTCGACAAGGCTTTTCAAGAGCATAATAAAAGATCAAGACGTAAAAAAAGAAGAAGCTAAGAAATTATTTATAGCTGTAAATCAGGCTATAGAGGGTATAAGATTTTTGGACGAAGACAACAAGTTTGATAGGAAAGTCTTAGAGCTTAAGGATATATTCTTAAACGCTATGGTAGAGACAAACGCCGTTACATTTTCATATCTTATGGGAGCTTTTAAGGATATGCTTCAAAAAGATGAGGCTTTTAGAAACTACTATCAGAATTTTTTTGATTATATCATAGTGGATGAGTTCCAAGATACCAACACCACTCAGTACGATATAATAAAACATATATCAAAAAAAGACAACATATGCGTGATAGGAGATCCAAACCAATGCATTTACGAATGGCGGATGGCTCACCCAGACAACATAATAAGCTTTATAGAAGATTACAACCCAGAAGTAATAAAGTTAAATATAAACTACAGGTCTTCCAACGAGATACTTCTTTTAGCAAACGATGTTTTGAAAAATTCAAAGGCAAAATGGAAAGAACTTGTACCTATTTTAAAAAGCCATAAGAAAGAAAGTAAAACTTATCCGAAGCCTGTTATCATTTTCCATCCAAACGAAGAAAAAGAGGCAGAGTGGATAGCCAAGAAGATAGAAGAGCTCAGCAAAAGTGTACCTTTAGAAGAGATAGCTATACTTGTGAGGGTAAGCTATATAACAAACTTTCTAGAACAAGCTCTTGTAAAAGCAAAGATACCCCATAAGATAGTAGGTGCTTTGAGGTTTTTCCAAAGAAAAGAGATAAAAGATATCTTAGCATACTTGCATCTTGCGATAAATCCAAAAGATAGCGTATCTTTCCAAAGAGCTATAACAAACCCTAAAAGAGGCATAGGAGAAAAAACCATAGAGAAAATTGTAAACCTCTCTAAGCAAAAATCTATAGATCTAATACAAGCTACGAAGTACGTTTTAGGTAATAAACTTTTTGAAGAAAACAGCTTTATAAACGCTATGGAAAGATTGATTCATAACTTGGAAAAGGGACAAGCCAACAACGGAAATATCTCTTTTTATGTGGAAAAGCTTATAAAGGATATAAAATATTTTGAATATTTGGAGCAAGAATACAAAGAGGATTGTCAAGAGCGTATAGATAATGTAAAGGAGCTTTTAAGATTTTTTGAAATAGAAGCTCAAAAATATCAAGAAAACCAAAAAGAAAGATTGAAGGAGCTTTTGCAAGAGCTTTCTTTAATGGAAGAAGATGAAAAAGATAATTCAAAGGCGGTTAAAATTATGACCATTCACAAGGCAAAGGGATTGGAGTTTGAAGCTGTTTTTATGCCTAGGCTTGAAAATGGCATACTTCCTCATTCTTCAGCTTTTGACGATGTGCTTGATATGGAAGAGGAAAGAAGGCTCTTATACGTTGGTATAACAAGGGCAAAAAGGTATTTGTTTCTAAGCTACACTGCCACTGGAAAAATTAGCGATTTTATAAACATCATGGACAAAACTTTGTTGGATACATCGCTTTTGCCTCCAGAAACGTTAAAAGATCAAAAAGCAAAAACCGTAATACAGTATGAGCCTATATCTTATAAAAGCTCTAAAAACAAAGCATCAAAAAAAATAGATGTAAAAGTTGGAGATATTGTATTTCATGAGGTTTTTGGGGAGGGTCAAGTTTTGAACATATCAAACGGTGTGGCAAATGTGAGGTTTAAAGATAAAGATAGGACTATTGTAAAAGAATTTCTGAAACCTCTATGAGATTAAAAACGATAAAGCGTTTTATTTTCGGAATGTTTGAAGTCCCATCTTCCACTGCCTATAAAACTTACCAACCTATAAGCATATTTATAGTGTTTTTGTCAATATTGTTTGGTGTATTAGAAGAATTTCACTCTTTACACAAAGATCTTTATGCTGCGGCAGCGATTTTAGATTATACAGCTTCCATTGTAATAGCTTTTGAATACTTTTCAAAATTATGGCTTTCTAGCAACTTCACAAAAGACTTTAATAAACATAAGGATGAGGGTATTTTTATCGCTTTTTTAAAAGCCTTAAAACCAAAGCTTTTATGGATGTCAAAACCATCGTCTATAATAGATTTCATATCGATGTTTCCGGTATTTCATCCTTTAAGACTGGTTAGGATTGTGGCCCTAACGGCTAGATTTTTTAAAATCTCAATACAGTATAAAAATTTATACGAAACGTTATTTACCCACATTACAGACGTTATAAACGAGATACTTGGTATTTTGGTATTTATATTTATAAGCCTTACATCTTTAATTATAATTTTGTTTTCTGTAGAAAAAAATGCCCACAACCCTCATATACACAATCTTTTTGATGCTTTTTACCTTGCTATGATTACTGCTACTACGGTAGGCTATGGGGATATAACGCCTATTACCACCGTAGGAAGAATCATTGCAATCCTTATAGCGCTCATTGGTTGGTTTTCTTTTTCCATTATTACCGCCTTTATAAGCTCTGGGCTTATAAGATATATAAAATTGTTAAAAACAGGAGGTATAATCATGGCGGATTTAAAAGACCATGTAATAATAGCTGGATGGACAGAGACAAGCTCTTACATGATAGAAAAGTTAAAACATAAAAAAGATAAGCCTCTTGTGGTAGTCATAAGCAATCAAGATTTAAGCTTAGAAAGTGGATTTATATATAAAAAGGGTGATTTTGTAAAAGAGCAGGTGCTAAAGGATGTAAAAATAGAGCTTGCTAAACAAATAAACATATTTCCAGAACTTTTTCACAATCTTGATGCTGAGTCTATAGACGCAAGGTCTATGCTAACTGCTGTAGTAGCAAGAGGACTAAACAAAGATATAAAAATAAATATTCAGCTTTTAAAAATAGAGAATGCAAAAACCTTTAGAAAAAGAAACATAGCTGATAATATTATAGTGAGCGGTGAAATATTGGGAGATATATTCTTAAAAGATTTATGATAGAATACTCTTATGAAAACCATACTTGTTACAGGTGCCGCTGGTTTTATAGGTTGGAAGGTATCTACGCTTCTTTTGGAAGAAGGCTACAACGTTGTAGGGGTTGATAACCTAAACGATTATTACGATGTGAAGGTAAAGCTTTGGAGGCTTGATACTCTTAAAAGCCATGAAAATTTTAAATTTTACCCCATAGACATAGAAAATAAGCAAGCCTTAGAGGTGATATTTCAAGACAACCACATAGACGCCATAATAAACGAAGCAGCAAGGGCTGGCGTGAGATATTCTTTGGAGAATCCATTTGTATACCTTTCCACCAATACGCTTGGTGTTTTAAACCTTTTAGAATTGGCAAAAGACTTTGGTGTAAAGAAGTTTGTGCAAGCTTCTACATCTTCTTTGTACGCTGGTCAAAAGATGCCTTTTGTAGAAGAACTTCCAGTAAATACCCCTATATCTCCTTACGCTGCCTCTAAAAAAGGTGCGGAAGCCATGCTTTACAGCTATCACTATCTATACGGCATAGATGTATCTATACTAAGATATTTTACCGTTTATGGGCCTGCCGGAAGACCTGATATGTCTATATTTAGGTTTATAAAATGGATATACGAAGAAGAACCTATAGAGCTTTTTGGTGATGGTTCTCAATCAAGAGATTTCACATATATAGACGATATAGCTAAGGGTACTGTAAAAGCCCTAAAACCCCTTGGCTACGAGATTATAAACCTTGGCAACAACAAACCAGATAAACTAATGTACGCCATAGAACTTATTGAGAAGTATTTGGGTAAAAAAGCGAAGATAAATTATAAAGAATTTCATAAAGCCGATATGATGGCTACGTGGGCTGATATCACAAAAGCCAACAAGCTTTTAGATTGGCATCCTACGGTGTCTTTGGAAGAGGGCATTAAAAACACCGTAGAATGGACTTTGAAAAACTGGGACTGGATAAAAGACGTAAAGCTTTGATTATTTATCTTCTACTGGGGCTACTACCTTTTTGATGCCGCTGTATTTGAACTTTAGCCAAAGAGTCACTTTTTCACCTTTTTTAAGAGGATGTTTTAAACCTATAAGCATTATATGATAACCACCCGGTTTTAATATAAACGTTTGTTTTGGTTTTATTGTAAATTTTTTTACTCTTACCATTTTCATGATACCGTTGCTTTTTATGGTTTTATGAAGCTGGGTAATCTTAGATATAGACGATTTAGCCCACAAGAGCATGTCTTCTGAATTGCCTTTATTTTCTATTTTCATATAAGCGGCGCTTACTTTTGAAGTAGGTGGCATAAGCCTAACCCATGGGTCTTTTATAACAATATCTGGTTTTGCTAAAGCAACACCGCTCAAAAGCCCTACAGCAAGCACAAGTTTTTTCATAAAACCTCCTTAAAATAAATTTAACTCTATTTTATCATAAACTTTTGTTTATTTGTATCGGTTGTCAACGGCAAATATTTTTTTATCTTTATTGGTATGATGAAAAAAGGCATGTTTAGCAAGATGGGCGATATAATGGTAAAGCGTTATATAGAGGATTTGGAGAAAGAGTTATCCCAAAAACCAGAGGACAAAGACCTCATCTTTAAGCTAGGGGTTGCCTATGTTAAAATAAACGATATAGATAAAGCAAGAGAATGTTATAAAAAGCTAAAAACTATAGATGAGGCGATGGCAAAAGAGCTTTTTGATATGATGTACGAGATATGAAAAAAGAAGAACTTTTTGGTTTTATAGGAGCTTTTTTGGGATGGGTGTTTGACAGTATGGACGCTACCATCTATGCATTGGTGATGGTGAGCGCTTTAAAAGAACTACTTAAAAATCAAGGTATTTTAAATACAGAATCGTATGTGGGCTTTTACGGAGGGCTCATATTCTCTTTATTCCTTATAGGTTGGGCTATAGGTGGAATTAGCTTCGGGTATGTGGCGGATAAGATAGGTAGGGTAAGAACTCTTGCTATAACGATAGCTTTGTATTCAATATTTACCGGTCTTTCATCCTTGGCTCAAAACGTATGGGAACTAGGGCTCTTTAGATTTATAACGGCCATAGGTATAGGTGGTGAATGGGCTGGCGGTGCTACGCTGGTGGCAGAGATATTTAAAAAGAAAAACAGGGTGTTTGCTTCAAGCCTTCTTCAAAGTGCATGGGCTGTGGGGTTCTTGCTGGCTTCTTTGATATATTTTACAATAGGTAGATATCACTCTTGGCGTATAATGTTTTTAATAGGTGTTGTACCAGCTTTTCTTGCCTTTGTTTTTAGGCTTTTTGTAAAAGAATCAGAGGAATGGCTTTCAAACAAAAATATGTTTTCTTATATTAAAAGCCTAAAACTTCTTTTCACAAAAGAATATGTAAATCAAACCATCGTTGGGTCTTTGCTCGCCTTTGTAGCGGTGTTTGGACTTTGGGGCGTCACAAACTGGACTCCGGCTCTTATATCCTATATTTTACACAAAAAAGACATAGCCTACTACGTAGGGCTTGGTTCAATAGCTTTAAACGTTGGCGCTTTGCTTGGATATATATCTTTTGGTGTTATAACAAAAAGTATCGGCATAAGAAATACGTTTATTCTCTTTTTTGGTGGTAGTTTTCTGATGGGGCTTGTAACGTTTTTATACGCTAAAAGCTTTGATAAACTCTTAATATCCCTTGCGTTGCTTGGATTTTTCAATAACGGTGTTTTTAGCGGGTTTTCTATATACTTTCCCCAAGCTTACCCATCTTTTATAAGAGCCACTGGAGCTGGTTTTTGCTTCAACGTAGGAAGGACTTTGGCGGCGATTGGACCTTTTATAACTGGTTATATCACATACTTGTTTGGTTCTGTGGCAAGAGCCGGGGCTATAGCATCTTCTATATATTTAGTTGGTGTTTTGGTGGTAGTTTTTCTAAGAGAAAAAAACTATTTGCAATGAAAATTCTAAGCGTCTTGGATGCTGTGGGCTGGGGCGGTACAAAAGAGCAAGCTTATATAACAGCCGTTGGTCTTAAAAGTCTTGGCTTTGATATCTCTTTTGCGCTTTCATACGATTTTCTTGCTTTTAAAGAAAAAATTAAAGATAAAGTGCCCTATTACGAGTTTGAAAAAGAAACTCCTTTTAAAAGGATGAGTTTTTTTACCTATAAGAGGCTTTACGATATAATTTCAAAAAATGATTTTGATGTAATATTTGCAAACTCCCCAAAAGCCCTTGACTATGTTAGAGTTGTATATCCTTTTTTATCTAAAAAGCCTAAAATAGTAGCTTTTAAAAGGTCTGGCAGAAAATCAAATTTTTTTTCAAAGTACTTTAAATACTCTGTCGCCGATAGGATAGTGGTGGTATCTAAAAAGGTTTACCAAGAACTTTTAGAAGAGAATTTTTTAAAAGATAAGCTTCGGCTTATTCAAAGCGGTATTGATTTATCAAGATTCAGAAAAGCAACACAAGAGGAGAAAATAACCCTTAGGAAAAAATACAACCTTCCCTTAGACAAATTTATATTTGTAAACGTTGCCAACTACAACCCAGAGGTAAAAGGCCATATCGATATCTTAAAAGCCTATAAAAAAATGGAAAAAGACAACACTATGCTTTTGTTTGTAGGGCTTTTGACAGACAAAGATGCTGTAAAAGAGGCAAAATCTTTGGGCATAAAAAATTTCTTAGGACTTGGCTACAAAGAAGATGTAGAATATATTTTGAGAGCTTCGGATGCTTTCGTGCTTGGTTCTAGGTTAGAAGGTATAGCAGGTGCGCTTTTACAGGCTATGGCAAGTGGACTAGTTTGTATAAGCACCGATGTAGGTGGCATAACAGAGTATATGAAAGACAGCGTAAACGGATTTTTGATAAAACCAAAAGATATAGACGCTATGTCAAAAGCCATGGAAAAGGTTCTAAATTTAGACGATCAAACCAAAGAAAGCATAATTAAAAACGCTATCGCCACATCAAAAGAGTACAGCGTTGAAAATATGCTATCAAAATATGCAAAGCTGTTGGAAGAGCTTGG
>PNJC01000081.1 GCA_002878215.1 Hydrogenobaculum sp.
GATAGGTTACCTATAGATATATTTATGGACTGACCCGCTTGACCACCAAATTGAATAGCTTGGTTTGTAAAGCTACCATCAAATAGCTTTTTACCGTTAAAGGTGGTGGTGTTAACTATTTGCTTAATGGATTGTGCTAAGGCTGAAATTTGGTTTTGCAAAGCACCGGCTGAGTTTATGTTGTTGGTGGAGTTTGCGGCGTTGACGGAGTAGGTGTACATGGTGTTTAGGGTGTTGTATATTTGTGATAGCTGACCATCTGCCACCTGAGCCAAAGAATAGCCTTGTTGGGTGTTGAGGTAGCCTTGGCCTAAAGCTGTACCCAACGTGTGTAATTGGTCTGCTATAAATAGACCTGCTGGGTCATCTGCCGCACTCAATATCCTTAAGCCAGTGGATATGTGAGTGATATCGTTGGTAACATTTTGGTTTGCTTGTTGTAAAGAGTTGTTAGCCACAAGCGCACCGTAGTTAAAGTTAATTGATAGCATAACGCACCTCCTAAAACTTGTTATTTAACTTATCGGAGGTTTTTAAAGTTTTTTTAGCTTTTAAGATAAAAACCTTGATATGTTTTGCCATATGACATCAACCTTTCTTTTTGTTTCATCGTCGGTTTTAGCCACCTCTGGCCAAATCCTTGTGTATCCTTCTTCCTTTAGTTTTTTAGTGGCATCTATTATAATCTTACCACCAAAGCCCACTTCGTTGGTGGAGTGATCCAACACATCTATAGGTCCTTTTGTCACAATTATATCTCTTGATGGGTCAGTGTTGTTTCCCCATATCCAAAGCACTTCATCTATATCGTGTACATTTACCCATTCATCAAAAACCACTATATACTTTTCCAAAGACATCAGTCCTAGCCCAAGCAACGCATACGCTACTTTGAAAGCGTGCCCTGGATACCGTTTTTTAATAGAAACAAAACAAAAGTTGTGAAATACCCCGCTTGCTGGAAGATGATAGTCCACTATCTCAGGTAAATTAAATTTTATAAGAGGTAAAAATATGCGTTCTGTGGCATACCCAAGGTATTTGTCCTCTTGAGGGGGCGGTCCTACTATAGTAGCCATATAAATTGGATTTTCTTTTGACAAGATGGCTGTTATGTGCATTGCTGGGTATTTGTCAACTGGTGTGTAAAAACCTGTATGGTCCCCAAAAGGTCCTTCATCTACCAATGGCTCTTCTGGGTCTACGTAACCTTCTATTACAAAATCTGCATTTTTTGGATACTCTATATCAACGGTTTTTCCTTTTACAAGCTCCACTGGACTTTCTCTTACCATACCAACAAAAAGATACTCATCTACTTCTGGTGGAAGCGGTGCCGATGCGCTGTAAGTGTATACTGGGTCTCCACCTATTACGATTGCAACAGGTAATTTCTTGCCAAGCCTTTTTGCCTTATGAAAATGCGAGTTTCCGTCTTTGTGGATTTGCCAATGAAGGGCTACTTTTTTTTCTTCTAAAAGCTGTATACGGTACATTCCTACGTTTCTAATACCAGATTCTGGGTCTTTTGTGATAACCTGAGGAAGCGTAATATATCTTCCGCCGTCTTTTGGCCAACATTTTAGAACCGGTATATCAAAAACGCTTTCACTAAAGACTTTGTAAGGATTTTTGCTTTCTACCTTTGGTAGGGCGTCGTTTAATTTTTTTAACTCTGGTAGTTTTTTTAGCTTTTCTAAAAATGTATTTGGTATTTCTGGTCTTAATACTTTGTAAAGTTTCCAGCCTATATCTTCTAAGTTTTCATAGCCAAAGATGATTTTTAGCCTTTTGTAAGAGCCAAAGGCGTTTGTCAACACCGGTATGTTGTATCCTTTTACGTTTGTAAAAAGAAGGGCTTTAGGGTCTTTTGTTTTGCACATTCTATCTGTTATTTCTGTGATTTCGTAATGAATGTCGATAGGGTCTTTTACCCTTATGAGTTCACCTTCTTTTTCAAGTATATTAACAAGCTCTTCTGTGGTTTTAATGCTTCGCATAAGTAAAATATATTTATTTTTATTAGCTTTTCAAATCTAATATATAGTCTTTTGAAAGTATTATTTGGTCTTTGTCTAATTTTACCAAAAACGGTTCTTCGGCTGGTATTATATATTTTCCAAAATCTATTTCAAGATAATCCTTGTTTGCATATTTAAATACGTTTGTCAGTCTTCCAAGCTCCTCGTTGTTGTCTAACTTTACTTTTTTTCCGAAAAGCTCAAAAAGAAATACCGTGTTTTCTTTTCTTGGTAAGTCTTTTACACTTGCAAAAACTGTGGCGTTGCAGAAGCTTTTTGCCATATCCACAGTATCTATTCCTTTTATGTGGCATAGTACCTTGTTTTGGTGTTTTTTAAATGTTACGTTAAAAGCCTTAAACTCTTTAGTTCGTTTGTTTTGTAAGTATATTTGTTTTAGGTTTTTAATATAAAAATCTATATCTTCCTCAAACTCAAAAATCACTTCCAGATCGCCTTTTAATCCAAAGGTTGATAAGAATTTTCCTATTATTACCTTATCGTCACTCATCTTTCAAGCTAAACTTGTAACCTACACCTCTTATGGTCCTTATATATCTGCCAAAATCCCCTAGCTTATCCCTAAGATGCTTTATATGGACGTCCACCGTCCTATCGTTTATGTCTGTACCGTATGACCATAGCATATTTATTATTTTATCTCTTGTCATTATCTTGTCTATATTTTCAAGTAGATACTTTAATATTCTAAACTCTGTTTTTGTAAGGTTTATAGGCTTTCCATCCAATGTCACTTCCATCTTATCTTCGTCTAACTCGAGGTTTTCTAATTTTAGCTTGTTTGCGGGGTTTATTTTTTTGTACCTGTTTAATACGGCTCTTATCCTTGCTATTAGCTCTTTTGAAGAGAATGGTTTTGTGATATAATCATCAGCCCCTGCGTTAAAACCCTCTATCTTATCTTCTTCCTCTGATTTTGCCGTAAGGAATATAATAGGTATATCCTTGTAAAGGACGTTTTGTCTTAGTATTTTTGCTATCCTTACTCCGTCGTAGCCAGGAAGCATGATATCAAGAATTACTATATTTGGTAGTGTTTGTTCCATAGTTTTAAAAAATTCGTTGCCGTTTGTAAAGTGTTTTACCTCAAATCCCTCGTTCTCTAAGTTGAAAGTAAGTATTTCTGCTAAATCAACATCGTCTTCTACTAAGTATACAATATCTTTTTTATCCATATAAGTTATTATAACGTAAAAGCCTTCATTGTTTTTTCGGTCCTCAAATGTGATATAATATTAATCAATTTCTAAAGGAGGCAAAAGTCTTATGAACCTCTATGAGTTTGAAGCTTACGATAAGGTTTTTAAGAAGTACGGCGTACCAGTTTTAAACTATATGTATGCCGATCATATCAACGATGATTTAAAGGACTTTGCCAATAAACTCGGTGAGTCTGTGGTGAAGTCTCAAGTGCTCGTAGGAAAGCGTGGAAAGGCTGGCGCTGTAAAGCTTTGCAAAACCCCAGAAGAAGCTATAGAAACTGCAGAAGCTCTTTTACAGTATCCAGTCTACGGTGAGATGCCAGTTGGTATCATAATTTCTGAAAAAGCCAATATACTA
Organism: Hydrogenobaculum sp.; assembly: GCA_002878215.1. Taxonomy (GTDB): domain Bacteria; phylum Aquificota; class Aquificia; order Aquificales; family Aquificaceae; genus Hydrogenobaculum. The sequence continues at coordinate 3,603 of PNJC01000081.1, forward strand.
AAAGAGTTATACGCTTCTATTACATACTCTACAGAAACAAGAACACCTGTTTTGGTGCTTAGTTTAGAAGGTGGTATGGATATAGAAGAAGTCCCACCAGAAAAAGTGAAAACCTTCAAAATAAACCCATTAGAAGGGCTTTATCCATATATGGTAAGAGAATACCTTATGGAAATGGGCTTTCCTAAAGAGTATATTGGGGTTTTAAGGGAGTTGTCAGAAGTTATAGCAAACCTTTACAAGGCTTTTTGGGAAACGGAAGCAAAGCTTATAGAGATAAACCCACTTGCCATATGTGATGTAAATGGAAAGCAGAAAATATACGCTCTTGATGCTGTGGTAACTATAGATGACGATGCCTCTGTGCCACCTTCTAAGATATACGGTGTTAGAAGCGCAATGAAAAGACCACCTACCGAAAGAGAGATAGAGGCATCTTTGATAGATAGGGACGACCATAGGGGCAAAGCTGGTTCTTACGTAGAGATGGACGGTGATATAGCTCTTATGACCTTTGGTGGTGGTGGTTCTACGGTTACTATAGAAACTTGTTACAACATAGGTTTAAGACCTGCAAACTTTACGGATATAGGTGGAAACCCTCCGGCTGAAAAGATGTATAAGATAACTCGTATAATACTTTCCAAACCGGGTATAAGAGGAGTTTTGGTTTGTGGAGGCACTGCCAACAACACCCGTATAGATGTAACCCTTGGTGAAGGTGTAGCAAACGCCATAAGAGACTTGAAAAAAGAAGGCAAACTTGACCCCAATTGGGTATGGGTAGTAAGAAGAAACGGTCCTGAGGCTGAAAAAGGTTTAAGGATGCTTTATGAGGCTTTTAAAGAATGTGGTGTGAAGGGTGAAATTTACGATTCATCTTTACCTCTTACGGAAGCACCGGTAAGGCTTAAGTATCTTTTAGAGCATCAAGTAAAATCTGTAGATGATAACGTTGCTGAAGATTTAGGAGTATAAGGAGCGTGTTATGAAAGGTACTGTTTATTTAAACGACAATACAAGGTTTGTGGTAATAGGTATTACAGGAAGAGAAGCTTCTCAGGTTGTTACAGAAACAGAAGCTCTTTACCCTGGTTATATAAAAGCTGGTGTTACACCTGGAAAAGGTGGTACTAGCGTTGCCAATGTGCCAGTTTACAACACCGTTAAAGAAGCGTTGTCTCATCACCCCGAGATAAACGCAGGTCTTATATATGTCCCTCCTGTGTCTGTAAAAGATGCTGTCATTGAGCTTGTAAACAACGGTATTAAGCTTATATACATTATCACTGAGCATGTACCAATAAGGGACACAGCTTACTTTTACAATTATGCCAAAGAAAGAGGCGTTATAATAGTTGGTCCTACTTCCCTTGGTGCAATAGTACCTTCTGTGCCTATGAGAGTAGGCGCTATCGGTGGTAAAGACCCATCTATAGCTTATAAGCCAGGTGGCCTTGTGATACTATCAAAATCTGGGGGTCTTACTACCACTACCGCTGAGATGATGATGAGAAGAGGCTGGGGTGTTTATACCGCTATTGCCCTTGGAGGAGATGTAATATCTTGCACTACCTTTGAAGATGTTATAAGAAACATATACGATGATCCCAATGTAAAGGCTGTTGTTATCCAAGGTGAAGTGGGTGGGACTTACGAAGAAAACGCTGCTATGGCTATATTGGAGCTTTACAAACAGGGTAAGTGGAAAAAGCCGGTGGCTGCTTTTGTGGCAGGAAGATTTCAAGAAAATTTAGAGGGTGTATCCTTTGGTCATGCCGGTGCTATAGTGGAAAGGGGTAAGGGTAAAGCGAGCACTAAGATAAAACTATTTAACGAAGTGGGTAAAGAGACTGGACTTGTTAAAGTGGCTGAATTTTACCACGATTTACCCACTTGTTTGGAAGAGCTTGGAGTACCAAGGGACTTTGAAGATACCACCGGTGCTTCTGTAAAACCCCTTTACTCTACTATATGAAATGCTTTCCCCTCCTCAGGAGGGGGCTATGATATACTGGTTAGCCCTTTTTTTAGCCCTTTTTCTTAACGCTTTTTCAAATATAGCCGTAAAAATAGGTGCTATTAAAAGCTCCAAACTTTTTATATTGGCTGGTCTTGTAGGGTTTGGTATTCAGTTTTTGTTTTACGCTTTTGCTCTAAAGAAGATAAATTTAAGCATAGCCTATCCTATTATGGTGGGCAGTGGTTTTGTGATTATAAGCCTATTTTCTTATCTTTATCTAAAAGAACATATGAATATATACGATTTTGTTGGTATGTTTCTTATATTTGTTGGTGTTTTGCTTATAAGTGTAAGATAAAATATTTGTAATGAAAAAATTTTTAAGGGTTTTGGTGTTTATTTTAGCGCTTTATTTTCTAGTGTTAAACCCTTTATACTTTATATACAAACACCATATACAATTTGGTTATAAAGATAGAAGTTTCTATATTAAAAATTTGGCTTTTAAAATAGATGGTAAAAGCATAAAAATAAAAAAAATCGTATTTTACAGGTTGGGGCTTGGTATAAAAGGGCTTTCTTACAGTTCAAAGCCAAGATTTTTTTATCTAAAAGACGGGGATTTGTATTTTTATAAAAAACATATTTACGCCGATACCAACGAGCTAAACATAATATTTGTATCTCAAAACAACAAACCCTCCAACATTCCAAATTTTAATTTAAGGCTTTACGAAAAATTTTATAAAATACTTCATGTAGATGTGAAAAATCTTTATATAGCTGGTGCGGATAGGTTTTCAGACAACGCTTTTGCCGTTTTTATACCCCATGTTAGCCTTAAAGACGGTATCCTCCATACAGAAGATTATGTTCGTTATGTTTATCTTAGTAAAAGCTCAAAACAAGAGCTTTATGTATATGTACCAAAAGCTTACTTAAAAAATGGTTATTTTGTTGCAAAAGATATAAACGCCGTTTCTTCTTTGTATGATTTTAATATAAACTTTTGGTGGTCTCATAGAATAGGTAAAGCAATAGCTTCTGGTTTTATCATGCCTATAAAAACACCAGTTTTTTCTACATCTACTTTAAACGGTGTTTTATACGCTTTTATAAAGAATAAAAATGTGGATTTTACATCAAACCTAAAAGTAGATGGTATATATATACCAAAGCTAAAGCCTATAAAAAATGCATCTTTTAATATAAAGGGTTACGCTTATCCTACAAAGGGTGTATCTTTTAACGGGGTTTTAAAAAGCCCTTTGGCGGAGCTTTATATAGACTATACAGATAAGCACAACGATTTTGATATAAAAATAAAAAATCTTCATCTAACCAACAAAGATATAGCGCAAAATATAAAATATCCTATAGGTTTATACGCTGGGGGTAAGCTGTTTTATAGTGTAGACAACAAAATCCTCAACTTAGATTTAAAGCTTTCAAACGTAAAGCTTTACAAATATACCTTTGGTATGGGGCTTTTAAAGGGAAAGCTTGATTTTAAAAAAGAAAATGCCGGCAGCCTGTATTACTCTCTTTACGGAAATCAAAGCGTAAAAGGTTACATAGCTTTTAATCACCACAACATTTTTACAAAGACGAACCTACAGGATTTTTATATCTCTTACAACAGTATAAAAGCTTCTATAAGCGGTATTTTGCAGGCAAACCTTTATCCTAAGTTTTTTATGGAAGGATATTTAAATGCATCTTCTGTAAAAGTCCCTTACGTAAATATAAGCTCTTTACCTATAATGCTTTCTTATAAAGACAGCGTTTTTACCATTTCTAGCGATTCTTCTTATATGAGCGCTTTATTTACTTATCAACAAAATATTCTAAACGGTTATATAAAACCAAAACACCTTATGCTTTACAAATATATAAACGGTGCAATTTATACCGCCGATTTAACAAATGGGATTATCGTGGTATCAAACAAGAACATATATATAAACAACGTAGGGTTTAGCGCTTCAAATTCAAAAAACCTTTACGCTTTTGGTAATATAAACGGCGCTGGGAATGTTAAAAATATTTCTGGAAACATTGAAATATCAAACGCAGACTATAGTTTTTTGAAAAACATAAAGGGAAACGTATATTTTTCTTATCAAAACAACACGCTTAACCTAAAACCCACGTTGCAAGAGCAAAACTTTTTGCTTACTTCAAATCTAAACATATCAAAATCAATAAACTTCAACGCTAAACTAATAGGTAAAAATAAGATTTTGCATGTGGATTTGGCTTTTAACGGTAGCGTTGATAACGAAGAAAATATAAACGCCGTTGGTTTTGTGGTTTATAAAGGTATAAAGCTACCGATAAACTTTTATATAAAAAACAACAACGGTATATACACTATGTACGGAAACGGTTTTAATATTAAGTATAAAAACATGTATATAAGTGTGGCAAGCATAAATGGAAGCTCTCAAAAAGGTGGTAATATAGTATGGAAAACAAACGGATTTAAGGTATATCTTTACCATCAACCTATTTTGGAAAGCTCAGCTATAGATGGTATTTTGGGTTTAAAACCCTTTTATTTGAAATCAAACACAGCAAATATAGATGGTCTTTTAAAAGGAAGCTTCTATTTTGGATACGATAAGAAGTTTTATATAAGTTCAAGCGGTGTTATGGATATAGACGATACTTTGGCTTTTATAAAATCAAAACTTCCGTTTTTATTGGCAGGGCATATAAACTACGCTCTTAATATAGACGATAAAGATATAAATATCTATCTTAAAAGCCCAAAACCAGTTTTACTTCTTTCAAAATATTTATCTTTACCTCTTTACAGCGATATAAACCTTGATATAAAAACCTCTAGAAATGGCTATTTTACACCTGTTAACCTTGTATTTTCATCCTCTGATGGTAAACATTCCATAGCTTTTAATGTAACCACCTCTGACCATAACGTTTACATAGGTTCTTCTTTAAAGAGTTTGCCGGTTTATCTATACTCAAAAAATGGTTATTATCAAGGGTTTGTTAATGGAACTGTCAATACAAGTTATGTTTTTAAAAATCTTTCTTCGTTTATAGATATAAAAGGACATCTCGATCCAGGAGGTCTTATTTATATCAAAAGCCTTTCCACTGGCTCTTCTTATGGAAGCTCTCCTCATATTCCTAAAAATCTTTATATGAATATAGATATTAAAAACTCAACACCAATTACCGTCATGTTGCCAGAAGGAAATATATATACTGGTATAGAAGGAAAAGTCTTTGCAAGAAATGGGAATTTTGGTTATAATCTAAATTTGAAGGCTTTCGGTGGAGAGCTTACTTACTCCAACAAAACATTTTACGTAAGGTATGGAATGCTGAAACTAAGAGATACCCATAAGTATATAAACGTGCTTTTAATGTCTCCAGGAGACTCTTACAACACCTACATATCGCTGGTGGGCGATTTGGAAGATCCTACTTTTGATATATACTCAAATCCACCTATGCCAAGAAACGAGCTTTTGTCTTCTTTTATACTAAATAAATCTGGTCTTACTGCGCTTCCTATAAACGCTATGGCTAGCAAACTATCGAAGTATTCGCCCTCTGGTTTGGCAAGCAGCATATTTGGGACAAACGTAAACTTAAGCGTTTATCCAAGCCAAAGCGCAAACGGTAGTTTAAATACAAATGTAGAAATAAAAAAAGACATATCAAAGAATATAAAGTTAAAAGCTCATATTAGCACAAGTCCAAACCCTCTTGATACTTACTACGGCGGTTCTATAAAACTAACCCCAAATACCTCTATAGAGTTGCAGATGTACGGAAACGGCTCTTCGGAAGGTGATATGAGTTTTGAAAAACATTTTGATTTTGGTAGATGATGGAAGATTTAGAAAAACCTATATCCCTTATAAAGGATTTGCTTTCAAGCGATATTAAGTTAGAAAGGGCAAAAGGTTTTGGGGCTTATCTTAGCAATGCATTAAAACCATACATATCAGAAAGCCTTTATAAAAGCCTAAATATAATAGATGAACTTTCAAAAGAAAAGAAAAGAGCCCTTTTAGAGCAAATACTTCAAGAGTTAGAGGCTTTTACAAGACCAAGCTATATACCTACATCAATTCAAAAGCAAAAACTTAGAAGGCTTAGAGATTTAAACATAAGAATAGAGGATATGGATTTTCTAAACAAAAATCAAAAGAAGATACTCAGTGCAAGTGGCATAAATACCTTGATAGATGTGCTTTGGTATTTTCCTTACACCTACGAAAACAGGCTTGTATCAAAATCTATATCCTCTTTATCTTTAGATACTTATGGAACTGTTTCTGTTAAAATAGAAAATCTCGTATACGACGAAAAAGAAAAATACCCTTTTAGCATAATAACCACAGACGGTAAATCTAAACTGGTTTTAAAGTTTAAGGCAAAAGATAAGTCTGTGATGGGTTGGTATCAAAAGGGGCAAAGTATAGTGGTTTACGGTATGCTGAAAGAGTTTAGGGGCCAAAAATACATGATACATCCAAAGATATTTAGCGAGTCATCAAAAGAAATAGATATTGTAAAACCTGTTTATCCGTTGGAAAGGTTTGAAGACCCTCAAAGCGCATTGGTTTCCTCTTCTCAAAAGAGAAGAAAGCTCTTAGAGTCTTCTATAAAATCAATATTAAACTACTACAAAGATTATTGGCAAAACCTACAAGACATACTGCCAGAGGAGTTTTTAAAAGACAACGATTTGATACCTCTTTCTACAGCTTTTAAGATAATACACGCTGAAGATTATTTTAAAGACTTTAAAAGCTTTGAATCTATGCTGTCAAAAGCCAAAAAACGGTTTTTATACGAAGAAATATTTATATTTGAACTTGCCATGTTAAAAAGGCGTTCTTTGGTAAAATCTCTAAATGCCCCTTCTATAAACGCTGAGCCAGACAGCATAATAAAAGAGGTGCAATCTAATATAAACTTTCCTCTTACAAACGCGCAAAAAAGAGCTATAACAGAGATAATAAACGACATGAAATCTACAAAACCAATGAGTAGGTTGCTTCAAGGGGATGTGGGAAGCGGTAAAACTATGGTGAGTATAGCAAGCGCTTTGGCTGTGGTAAAAGATGGTTTTCAAGCGGCGGTGATGGTACCCACTGAGATATTGGCAAACCAGCATTATAAAAACTTTCATGATTTTTTCTCAAAGTTAGGTTATAGAGTTGGGCTTTTGACATCTTCAACATCTAAAACAGACATTCACAAACTTATATCTATAGGGGAGATAGACATAGTAATAGGTACCCATGCTTTGGTGCAAGAAAAAGTAAAGTTTAAAAACCTTGGCCTTGCCATAGTAGACGAACAACATCGCTTTGGTGTAGCTCAAAGACAAATCTTGTTAGAGAAAAACAACAACCATATGCCTCATATGTTGTATATGAGTGCTACTCCTATACCTAGGACTATAGCGATGGGGATTTTCGGAGACTTAGACATATCTGTTTTAGATGAAATGCCAGCCATGAGAAAACCTGTAAAAACCGCTGTTTTATATTCCGACAGTCAAAAGGATATGGATTTTCTTATAAATCATATAAAAAAAGAATTAGAACAAGGCAACAAAGTCTACATAGTTTACCCTCTTATAGAAGAGTCTGAAAAGCTCGATTTAAAGGCTGCTCAAACCGAATATGAGAAATGGAAAAACATATTTAAAGATTACAAGGTGCTTCTTTTGCATGGTCGTATGAACGATAAGGAAAAGTCAAGTGTCATGGAAGAGTTTAAAGAAAGCGGTCATATATTGGTATCAACTACGGTTATAGAAGTAGGTATAGATGTAAAAGAGGCTAGTACCATTGTTATAGAGGATGCTCACAGGTTTGGTCTATCTCAGCTTCATCAGTTAAGAGGTAGAGTAGGTAGAGGCGATAAAGAAGGTTATTGCTTTTTACTGGTAAACAGCGCTTTTATTAAAAGCCAAAAAACCACAGAGCAAAACGCTACCCTCCAAAGATTGCGTATCATGGTAAAAACTAGAAACGGTTTTGAAATATCTTTAGAAGATTTAAAACTAAGAGGACCAGGTGATGTGCTTGGGCTCTCTCAATCTGGTTATTTTGGTTTTAGTTTTGCAGATTTAAAAAAAGAAGAACATTTAAAACTAATGAGCACCATAAGAGAGGCTATTCCAAAGTATAAGAAAGGTATAAGCGAAGACCTTATGTGGTTTGTAAATAAAAAGTATATGGATGAAAAGGTTATTGTGGCTTAGAAAACATGTTTAATATATCTTCTTTTTTCTTAACGCCTATAAAAGCGTTTACTACGTTACCTTTTTCTATTATAACTGTAGTCGGAGTACCCATTATACCTAACTCTTGAACAAGCTTTGCCCCTTCTTTGCTAAATACATCTATCTTCTTTACCTTTACCTCTTTTATAGAGTCTACTATGGGAGCCATCACCTTACAAGCGCCGCAGTTTTCAGAGTAAAAGTAAAGTATCAACTTTTTTTCGTTTTTAAACTCGTTTAGTGTGGCTCCTTTTAACTTTTTCATCTTGTATGTGGCTAAAAGCCTTAGGCTTATAATAAAAGCCAAAAACAGAATTAAAAATATGATAATAAGTGTAATAATAGCATGCATATCACAACACCTTAAAGCTTATTTTGTAAATATCTGAGTTATTTTGGATAGGTATTGTACCTACTTTTCCAGTAATAACAAATATACCCTCTTTTGTAGGTATTATACCTTCTATGGCTTCTTCAAAAGAAGCACCTCTTAGTTTTTTCATATATACAAGTTCGTTGTTTTTGCCGCCTATGTCAAGAGCGTATAGATTGCCGTAGGCATACTTTGTAATGCCAAAAAACTTTTCTACAGAACTTTCTCTGTTTGCACCAATTAAAAACACCGGCAAACCTTCTAACTTTGAAGGAGCCCCTTTTTCATAAAAGATATATTTCATCGTAGTATCGTTTATAAAAGGTATATTTACAAAAGCGTAAGACCCACTAAATATTGCTGAAGATGAATATAGCTCTGTATCCCCTTTAAACACCCTAAGCCTGTGGGAACTATCTATAAATATGGTATCACCTTTGTATATAGAAGCACCGTCTATTCTAAAACCAGCTGGCACATCCACATTTTGAACAGCTTTTACCTCTCCGTTTTCAAAAGAAAGCTGTTTTACAGCGCCAAATTTTCTATCTGCTGTAAAAGTCTGTCCCCAGAAGGTCTTATGTGGATGTTTTTTGTCAAGTATAGACATAAAGTAGTGAATGTGCTTTGCCACTATTACAGGGCTATCTCCTACCATCTTTACTATAAAAGACGACATATTTGAGCCTGTAAACATATTTACAAGTATGTAATCTTCTTTGCCTTGACCTATTCTTCCTACGCTTACAGAGATAGGATGACCTGCTGGTAGGCTCATATCCGCTATTTTTACTACATCGTCTCTTAAAAGCTGATATATAAGAAGGTTATCTCTTGTTAGAAGCACCAAGTACTCTTTACCGTTGCCGTACAAATCCCCGACATCTGCACTTAGCACCAAAGAACCCACAGACTTTATAAATTTTGATGTTACAAGAAGATGCAAATCTCTGATAGACGCTTTTTTAATCACTATACCTTCGTTGATAGCCTGGTATATGGATTTTTTGATAAAACCGCCCGGGACTCCAGAAAAAGCAAGACCATACCCTTTTGGAAACTCTCTTATTGTAAGGGCACAGTTTTCACCAGATTTTACGTTTGGAAATATAGCGGCTATGTCGTAGAGCTTTTCATCGGAACCTTTAAAACATATATCCGATGTGTCTATTTTGGCTATATCCCCTACGCTTGGTTTTTTGCCAGAGATAATCTTACCTACTGCAAAATTGTCGTAAACTTTTTCTATTTTTACCTTTGCAATATCTTTGTAAGAATAACCTAAAAACTGATGGCTAAGAGGATTTATAATACGCCCAGTTTGCTCTTTTATATCAAGGACTTCACCTATATGCAAGTCTTTTCCAGCTATATATACTTTGTTATCTTTTATATTTATTACCTGATAGCTCTCTTTTTTAAGCTTTTGCAAGAAAGAATCTAAGCCACTCCCATATGATATGCTACATAAAACCGCCAAGCCTAGCAAAAATTTTTTCATAAATCCTCCTAAAGGTTTTCTATAATTTTCTTGGTCATCTCTTTGGTGTTTACTTTTACACCTTCTCCTCTATATATGTCTTGGGTTCTATACCCTTGGGCTAAAGCCTTATCTACTGCATCTTCTATGGCTTTTGCCACATCGTCCATCTTGAAAGAGTATTTGAACATCATTGCCACTGAGAGGATGGTGGCTATTGGATTTGCTATACCTTTACCAGCTATATCAGGAGCAGAACCGTGTATTGGCTCGTAAAGGGCGTATCTATCCCCTAAAGAAGCCGATGGAAGCATGCCAAGGCTTCCTTGTATAACACCGGCTTCATCAGATAGTATATCTCCAAATATATTACCAGTTACTATAGTATCAAAAGAATAAGGTCTATTTACAAGCTGCATAGCGCAGTTATCCACGTAAAGGTGCTCCAACTCCACATCTTGATAATTTTTGTGCTCTTCGTTTACTATGTCTCTCCAAAGCCCAGATACTTCTAACACGTTTGCTTTATCTACGCTTGTAAGTTTTTTTCTTCTTTGCCTTGCTATTTCAAAAGCTTTTCTTACCACTCTTCTTATCTCAGATTCTTTGTAGCCCATTGTGTTGAAGCCATATCTTTCACCGTTTTCTAGGGTTGTAATACCCCTTGGTTCTCCGTAATACACATCAGAAGAAAGCTCTCTTACCACCATCAAGTCTGTGCCTTTTACTACCGATTCTTTTAAAGGTGAGCTTTCTATAAGAGCATCAAAGACTTTGGCAGGTCTAAGGTTTGCATACAAATCAAGGGCTTTTCTTATACCAAGGAGTCCTTTTTCTGGTTTTTTATCGGTTGGTAAATCATCCCATTTTGGCCCACCTACAGCCCCAAGAAGTACTGCATCTGATTCTTTGCAAATTTTTACAGTTTCTTCTGGAAGAGGACCACCGGTTTTATCTATTGCAATACCACCTATCAAGCCCTCTTTCGTCTCATACTGAAAACCAAATTTAGAAGCCAAGCTATCTAAGACTTCCAACGCGCTGTCTACAATCTCTGGACCTATGCCATCACCTTTTAGCACTGCTATTTTCAATGTCTTCATACCTTTATTTTAGCATATATAAAACGTATTGGAGCTTTTAGTTGATGCTATACTATTTGTATGAAAAATATTTTTCG
>PNJC01000149.1 GCA_002878215.1 Hydrogenobaculum sp.
AATAAAAGAACCTCTAAAAAAAATAAAAAAACTATACGGTCCTCCGTGGTATCAAAACAAGCAAATTATAGCTCTTATTGTGATTTTGGTTGTCATAATTTTTGGAGGCGCTGTATTTCTTTATCTTAAAAGCCACCAAAATAGAGAACTTAAATTAGGGCATGGTGGACTTGCCGGTAAACCACCACCACCGCCTATGGGCAAAAGTCTTGGTTTAGCTCAAAAAACATCTATGATGGAGTCTTTTACAAAAGATGCTCTTTATCAAATAGCTTATGCCATAGAACAAGTATCGTCTATTGGTTATCCTGCTTATATATCTGATATAACTTATTTTATAAAAGATGAAAAGGCTGCTCCTGGTAAGGATGAAAAATTGAGTGGCAGTCTTGATATCACGTTTAGATTTGCCTATCCTGCCAAAGGTTCAAAACTTGTTAGTATAAAACCAGTACCGATATACTCTAAAACCGTTCACATAGATTTGGCGCAAGATTTTCCTGTAAAAGTATCTCATATAGACGAAGAAACTTGTGGTATGAAGCTTTTAAAAGATGGATTAAATTTGTACGATGTTGATAATTTAGAGTTTAAAGGAGATATCAAAAATTATAAAGATTTTTATGATTTTATACAAACTATGTTTTACTGCAAAGGCTATATAGAGTCTTTAAAACTTACTAACCCAAATGATATATTGTCCAAAAATACCAACAGTGCCAAGAATCCTAATATGGTAAAGAAAAACATTGATATAAATGCAAATATAGATTTGTACCTTATCAAAAACAATTCTATACCACAAGGAAAATAATATGCTTAGCAAAATTAAATCAAGACTTAGAAAAAAGGAAATAGAAAAAATTATATACGATGCAGAAGTCCAATCCGGATACGCTAACATGTCTGTTGAAGAAATATATGAAAGGGTAAACAAGTATCTAAACTGGTCAGAGTTAGAAGATATAATAGAAGATATCCGTTCTGGAATGAAAAAATCCGACATTTATGAACCATACCTTTCTTATGAAGCTATTACAATAATTAGAAACGCCGAAGACAAATCTTTACCGGTCTATAGGATTTTAGAGGAATTGAAAAACATATCTGAGGCTATAGAAAAGGCAAAATCAAAACTTATACAAATGATAATAATGCCAATTTTTACGTTTATAGCCACCGTCATCTTGGCAGATTACGTACTTCATAAAATAGCCACCACTCTTTTGGCTACAAAGCTTATAAAAGCTCCGTTTTATCTTCCTTTTCTTATGAAATTTTTTATACCTATAAACTTTTTATTCTTAGGACTTTTTATATTCTTTGTGGTCATAAAACCAGATTATACTCCCATTGTAAAGAATATTTTTAAGGAGCTAGAAGGGGTTAGGATACTTAACACCACTAGACTTTTTTATATGGCAAATATACCAATAGAAGACATCATTCTTTATGTGGAAGAAACTTCGAAAGGCGGTATAAAAAAAGCTTTTTCCTCTGTGGATACCAATTTGGAAGGATTTTTGGAAGCCCTAGGGTCTATCCTTAAGCTTACAGATGTAGCATCTTTAGAAAGTGCCTTTTATACAGGTAAATTTAGAGATACGCTTTTTTCTTTGGCAGAAAGAAAACTAAGGGAGCTTGGTGTGTTTGTAGAAAGTATAGCTGCCACCGCCAATATAGCAGCGTTAGGACTAATAGTCATACCTCTTATACTTCTTATCGTACCTTACTTCC
>PNJC01000089.1 GCA_002878215.1 Hydrogenobaculum sp.
GTGCTATTGTGAGCACCGCCATTAATTTTTTATTTTAGCCTAGTTTCTTTAGTTCTTTAGATGGTCTCCAAACAGCTGTGGTTCTTTCTGGTATCTTTATTTCTTGACCAGTCTTTGGGTTTCTACCGGTTCTTGCTTTTCTGGTGCTAACTGTGAAGGTGCCAAAACCTGGTATAGTGGTTCTTTCTTTTTTCTTTAGGCTTTCTGCCAATGCAGAAAATACAGCGTTAACACATTTTTCAGCCTTTGCTTTTGTTATGTCAGCTTGCTGAGCCACATAACTAACTAATTCTGTTTTTGTCATGGTAAACCTCCTTTACGTGTTTTCAAATTACTATTATATCACTAAAAATCTTGCTGTCAAGATGTATGAAAGAAAAATAGAAAATATTTTTTATAAGAGATACTTATATTAGAATATCCATGCTGGCGTTTAACCATTTAGAGGAGTGTATGATGGCCCCAGAGGATATATAATCAGGTCTTGTCTTGGCATACTCTTCTATGTTTGATTTGTTTATTTCACCTGAGAGCTCTATCTTTATAGAAGATTTTTCCCTTACAAGTTCTATTGCTTTTTTAGCATCTTCTACAGTGAAGTTGTCTAGTAATACAAAATCTATATCAAGACTGATAGCCTCTTCAAGTTGCTCAAAATTGCTTACCTCTACTTCTATCTTGTAGGCCATAGATAGATGTTTTCTTATCTCTTTTACGGCTTTTGATATGCTACCGTATAGATTTATGTGGTTATCTTTTATCAACACCATATCGTAAAGAGCAAACCTATGATTAGTCCCAGCTCCAGTCCTAACGGCGTATTTTTCAAAAAATCTATATCCTGGTGTGGTTTTTCTGGTATCAAGAAGCTTAACCCCAAAATCTTTTATCTTATCCACCATAAACTTTGTCTCTGTAGCAATACCAGATAAAGACTGTATAAGATTTAAAGCTACTCTTTCACCCATAAGAAGCGCCTTTGCACTTCCAAAAAGCTCCATTATTATATCTTTTTTATCTACAAAATCCCCGTCTTTGGCTTTTAATACTATATCTTTAACTCCTAAAAGCTCAAAAACCCTTTTTGCAAAAAAGATACCGCTTACAACACCAGCTTCTTTTACTTTTATAAAACCCTTGGCGTTTAAATTATCGGGCAACGCTGAGGAGGTTATATCCCCCCAGCCGATATCTTCCTCTAAAAAGCTTTTTATAGCTTCATCTATTTTTAGCCAATTCATCAAAGGGTTTTAAGATTTTGCGTAGCTGTGAAGTCCTGGGAAATACAAGTTTATCGCAAAGAAGCATATCAATATCGCTATAAAACCTATAACTACCATCCAAGCCACTTTAGGACCCTTCCAACCCATCATATAACGAGCGTGTAAGTAAGCTCCAAAGAAAAGAAGCACTATCAAAGCCCAAACTTCTTTTGGGTCCCAAGACCAATAGCCACCCCATGCTTCATCAGCCCAAGCAGCACCTAGTATGATAGAAGCTGTCCATATTGGAAATACTATAGCCACAGATTTGTAGGCTATTTCATCTAAAACGTCTTCTGGAGGCAATTTTGCTTTTATGTTGTTTGGTGCATAATATTTTATAAGATAAAACGTGGCTGCTGCAAAAGCCACCGTAAAACCAGCATAACCTAAAAATGCCGTTAACACGTGTATGTAAAGCCAGTAGCTTCTT
>PNJC01000139.1 GCA_002878215.1 Hydrogenobaculum sp.
GGCTAAAAGAGCAGCGTTGTGAGCGTTTCCAATGGCGACGGTAGCCACTGGTATACCTTTTGGCATCTGGACTATAGAGTAAAGAGAATCAACGCCCATAAGGTGCTTTGTGGGGATTGGGACACCTATTACTGGAAGCGTTGTAATGGATGCCACCATGCCGGGTAAATGAGCAGCTCCGCCAGCACCTGCTATTATCACTTCTATGCCTCTTTCTTTTGCTGTCTTAGCGTATTCATACATCAAATCTGGAGTCCTGTGAGCGGAAACTACCTTTTTCTCGTAAGGGACTTCAAACTCTTCCAACACCTTTGCCGCCTCTTCCATATATTCCCAATCCGACGAACTTCCCATTATTATGCCTATCATTCTACATATTATAATCCATTAAAATGTTATAATAAGAAGATGTTTAGCAAAAGGATTAAGCTTTTAAAAGCCTATAAAACAGAGACAACTCCTTGCAATATAAAGCTTTCTTCCAACGAAAACCCTTTTGATTTGGATGAGTCTATAAAGTTGGAGCTTTTAGATGTTATAAAATCCATAGAGTTTAACAGATACCCAGACCCGCATGCTACAAAGCTAAGGCAAACCTTGGCAAAGCTTTACGACGTAGAGCCGGAAAATATAATGGTTTGCAACGGCTCTGATGAAGCCATACAGTATCTTATGCTTGCAATAGGAGAGCTTGATGAAGAGGTACTGATACCAAAACCAACGTTTCCAATGTATGAAGTTATAGCAAATGCACTTGGAAGACCTATAAGTGAGGTAACGTTAGATAAGAATTTTCAGATGGAAAAAAATGCTCTTCTGAAAGCTGTTGAGAGCAAACCTTCTTTAGCTTTTATATCAAATCCAAATAATCCCACCGGTAATTTGTTTGATGATGAAGATATAGCGTTTATAAGAAAGCACACTTTCACTGTGATAGATGAGGCGTATTATGATTTTTGTGGTAAAACTTATATAAAAGATGCTGTGAGAGATGAAAAAATAGCGGTTATGAGAACTTTGTCCAAAATAGGTCTTGCATCTTTGAGAGTTGGCGCTCTTATAGGTACAAAAGAGTTTATAAGAGAAATCTCTAAGTTAAAGATGCCTTTTAACGTATCATCCACATCTCAAGCTATGGCAGATTACATCATTTCAAACCACATAGACAACATCAAAAATCAAATAAAAGCTTTAATAGATGAAAGGCATAGGCTAAAAGAAGCTCTTTCTGAGATAGAAGGTATAAAAGTGTACGATTCTTGTGCAAACTTTTTCCTGATCAAGGTAAAAGATGCAGATTTTGTTCATAAAAGCCTTATACAAAAAGGTATTTTAACAAGAAACATATCTTACCTCCCAAACCTTGAAAACCATATAAGGATAAGCGTTGGTAAGAAAGAAGAAAACGACGCTCTTATAAAAGCTTTAAAAGAAATAGCCGTATGAGTGAGGAATGTCCAGTAAGTATAACACTAAACATATTGAATGGCAAATGGAAGCTACTTATCATAAAAGAACTCTTGACGGGCAAAAAGCGCTTTTCGGAACTAAAAAAGTCTATGCCAGAGGTAACTCAAAAAATGCTCACCAAACAACTAAGAGA
>PNJC01000094.1 GCA_002878215.1 Hydrogenobaculum sp.
TAAATACTATAAAAACTTTTAAACCAAAACTTGCTATATGCGTTTATCACAAACCAGAGCATTTTTACGAGATACCACAGTTTATCAAATCCATAGTGCCAGAATATAAGATATGGCTTTTGAACAACGAGGCACCGTTAGACATGTGGGGAGGTACAAAGGTGTTTTGTAGGATATGACGCAAAGAGTAGAAAAGCTGTTAGAAGATGTAAAAAACTTATCTAAAAATGGTAAAATCGCAGTATATGGTGCAGGGCTTTTAGCAAAGTACTTACTCTTAAAGACAGATTTAAAAAATTTCAATATCATAGGTATAGCTGACGATGACAAAGAAAAATGGGAAAGCTATATAGGGAAATTTAAGATAGATAGCAAAGAAAAAATCATAAAAGATGCCGATTTTGTATTAGTAACTATGAGTAATTTTAACAAAAATATTGCAGATTATCTTAAAACTCAAAATAAAAAGGCGCTTTTTGTAAATAGGACTCTTTACTTTTTGTTGTCTGATGACATTTCTTACGATGAAAAAGTGGATGACATACTTATAAAGTTTAAAAAGCCAGACTATCAGCCTAATTTATTAAAAATTCTTATTTTAAAGCTTGATTATTTTGGAGATACAACACTTTCTTTAGCTTTTTTGCAAGAGATAAGAGCAAAATACAAACAAGCTTTTATAGATGTAATATGCACATCAGAAAATTATTTGATACTAAAAGAGCTTGGTATATTTTCAAAGTTTTACATATCAAAAGACTTTTCACGCTCTAAAGAAGGTATGTCAATAGATGAAATTCTTAAATCTATTGATAAATACGATATTGCTATAGATATAGGTTTTGGACCGGACACAAGGTATCTTCTAAAATACATAAATGCCACTTATAAGATATCATTAGAAAGCTTTGAAGATGGTTTTGATAACTATCTTCACTTAAAGATTCCCTACATTTCAAAAGGTGATAGCGTTACAAAACTACTTATGGACTATATCAATCTTATTCCAGATATTAAAAGCCAGAAAACAAAAAATAACATTATAAAAAACATAGCCATATTTCCAACGCCTAGTTCAACAATAAAACAATGGCTTTATTTTGAAGACTTCATTAGGCTTTTAGAAAAAGAAAATATAGATACTATAAATATATATAGCGACAAGAAAATATTTGATATAGACTCTCCAAAAGTTAAATACCATATAGGCCTTGATTTTAGGTCGTTAATTGATTCTCTTTCTCAAAACGATTTAGCTATTAGCGTAGACTCTTTTGGAGCCCACGCAAGTTCCTATGCAGGGCTTCCTGTGGTTTGCATGTTTTTTGATTCAAGCACGATTGAATTTTCTCCTTCTTATTCTGAATCTATCATCTTATTTAAACATCAAAATATGAATTTAGAAAAATACAATGAGAATATATACCGTTACACTTCAAATTCTTTAGACATGGCTCCAGAAAAGGTATTAAAAATACTAAAGAGCTATTATGTCTTCAAACACTAAATCCCTAATCCAAACTACATCCTTGCTTGATACTTTCTTTTTCATATTTTGATAAGCAGTTTTAGATTGAGGAGATATTAC
>PNJC01000121.1 GCA_002878215.1 Hydrogenobaculum sp.
ATTCATATCTTTTTGTCAAGTGGGTTTTATATGATTTAGATTAGGGTGGGGGTTATTTTAAAAGCATAGCACACTAAGGGAAAATATAATATATTTAAAATTATGAGCGAATTTGCAAGCATTGAAGAAGCTATAGAAGATATAAGAAACGGTAAGATGCTTATAGTTGTGGATGACCCTTCCAGAGAGAACGAAGGAGACCTTGTTATGGCTGCTGAATTTGTAACGCCGGAGGCTATAAACTTCATGGCTACTCATGGAAGGGGTCTTATATGTCTTACTCTTGAAGGGAAAAGGTGTGATGAGCTTTCGCTTCATCCTATGGTAAGCATAAATACGGATCCAAAAGGAACTGCTTTTTGTGTATCTATAGATGCTCATCCTAAACACGGTACTACCACAGGTATATCGGCTTTTGATAGAGCCAAGACTATAAAGCTTGCCATTAGCGAAGATGCTAAGCCATCGGATTTTATAAGGCCAGGACACGTGTTTCCTATAAGAGCTAAGGAAGGCGGTGTTTTGGAAAGAGCTGGGCACACAGAGGCTTCGGTAGACCTTGCAAAGCTTGCTGGTCTTTACCCAGCTGGGGTGATATGCGAGATTATGAATAAAGACGGCACGATGGCTAGATTGCCAGAACTTCAAACTTTTGCAAAAGCTTTTAATCTAAAAATTATTACTATTGAAGACCTTATAAAATATAGGTTAAAGAAAGATAGGACTATAGAAAGGGTTGCAAGCGCTACTTTGCCTACCGCTTACGGGCTTTTTAAAGTGCATGCTTACAGGAATAAACTAAACGGTGAGGAGCAAGTGGCTCTTACCATGGGAGAATGGAAAGAAGACGAACCTGTTTTGGTGAGAGTGCATTCTGAATGCCTTACCGGTGATGTGTTTAGGTCTTTAAGGTGCGACTGCAGGTCTCAGCTTGAAGCTGCCCTTGAAGCTATAGCTAAAGAAGGCAAAGGTGTTTTGGTTTACTTAAAGGGTCATGAGGGAAGAGGTATCGGTATAGCAAACAAAATAAAGGCTTACGCTTTACAAGAACAAGGTTATGATACAGTAGAAGCCAACGAAAAGATAGGCTTTCCAGCGGATTTGCGAGAGTATGGAACAGGTGTTCAAATACTTCTTGATTTGGGTGTAAGAAAGATAAGGCTTTTAACCAACAATCCACGTAAGATAGTAGCTCTTAAAGGATACGGCTTAGAAGTGGTAGAGAGAGTACCTATAGCTATAAATCCCAACGAATGCAACAGAGTTTATCTTGATACTAAGAAAAACAAGCTGGGTCATATGTTGTGAAGCATATTTTAAAAGCTGTCGCATTGTTTACTTTTGTAGCAGGTTTTAGTATATTCTATGTAATTTATAAGACTTTTAACAAATATACAGTAGACGTTTTGTATAAGCTAAACTTTAGATATGTGCTTTTGGCTCTTCTTTTGAGCTTTTTATATCAAACTTTTGATGTGCTTAGACTTTTTACCCTTTCAAAAGCCCTAAACGTTAGATATCCGATATTTTACGGCTACATTATGTCTTTTATAAATACTTTTGCGGCTACAGTCACACCTCTTCACATAGGAGGAGAACTAGCCAGTGTTTATATGTTAAAAAGAAGAGGCGTACACCTTCACAAAACTATGAGCATAGTCACTATGAAAACGCTTTCTGGTATGTTTTTTTTTATTGTAGCCTTTCCTATAACAGCTTTTTACCTTTATCAAAAGCCAAAGCTTGGCTTGGATGTCCTTAAGATTTTTCTAGTGTCCTTTGGTATTGGGTTTTTAATATATATAGGTGCTAAACTTTTTTTTAAAAGCAACATACTTAGCGACAAGAGAAAGTTAAACATAAAATATACGCTAAGAAAATATGCGGCAACGTTGAGGATTTTTTTAAGAATTAAGAAAAGCAGTGTTTTTTTGGCTTTTTTTTACTCTGTTATGCTATATATAACATTTTTGAGCATAGCCCCGGTGCTTATAAAAGCTTTTGGAAAGAATGTGGATATTGTAAGCAGTATGTTGAGGCAGTTGGGTCTTTTGTATGGTATATACATGAGTCCTACTCCCGGTGGGGCTGGTGTAGGAGAGATAGGAGGGCTTGAGGTGTTTAAAACTTATCTTAGTTTCTACGAGTTAGGGCTTTTTGTAATACTTTGGAGGTTTGTAAGTCAGTATTTTTCAGCTTTTATAGGCTGGATATTGTTTCAAATAATCCTTATAAAGGACAATGAAAAAAAGACTTAGTTTTTATCTTGGTGTTGGGTTCTTATACTCTTTTTTATGCTATTACTGGATTTTTTATACGCTTTATAAATTTGGTGAGATGAATATATTTTTGGTGGTTTTGCTTTTTCTTGTTTTCTTGGTGGCTGTTGATATACTTCAATTTGGAAGCGTTTACTTGTTTCAAAAGCTTTATAAGTTTAACATTTACATGTTTCCCGTGTCGTGGATAAGCGTTGAATATCTTAGAGAGTTTTTGCCTTTTGACGGTTTTCCTTGGTATCCTGTAGGTACTTTGATAGTGCATGTGCCTATTTTAAAGTACGCTTTGGCGTTTTTTGGCGTATATGGAGTAGGTCTTTTTTTGCTTTATTTTTTTGTTAGTTTTAAAAGCAAAAAACAATTTATTTTTTCTATTGTTCTTACGATATTTTTAGCGATCATTTGTTATAATTACAAATCCTATGTTTATAGCTTTTACAAAGATAAACACTCTATAAAAGTAGCTACGATACAGCCAAACATAGATGAAAACATAAAACTAAACTATTATCAGTTTGAAAAAGAATCGCTGGTTTACTTTCCTTTGCTAGGAAAAGCTATAAAAGAGCATGCAGACCTTATAGTGCTTCCAGAATCTGCCTTTCCATTCTTATACTCGGATTACAACGATCCCGTAAGAGAGCTTTTTATGTATTATACTTACTACAAACCTTTTGTAGTGGGGCTTGTGGATATAAAATACAAAGGCGATAAGATACTTCCCACCAACAACGCCTATTCTTTTTACCAAGGCAACATGATAGACTATTATTCTAAAATCAAGCTTCTTCCCTTTGGTGAGTATATGCCTTACCCTTTTAAGTTTGCTAAAAAGCTATTTGCCGCCATAAACGGTATAGATTTTGTACCCGGTAAAAGTATGAGACCTATAAACGTAATCGTGAATGGACATACTTATAAAGTAGCCACGCCAATATGCTTTGAATTGGATTTCTCTTCTTACGTAAGAGAATTGTCTTTGCATAGCGATTTTATAATAAACCTTACAAACGATGCTTGGTTTGGTCCTACCTTAGAACCTTACGAGCACAACGACCAAGCTGTTGCAAGGGCAATTGAAAATGGAGAATACCTTATAAGGTCCAACAACTCTGGTATATCTGCAATAATATCTCCACTTGGTGATGAAAAAATATTACCCTTTGGTGCAAAAGGTGTGCTTGCGGGTTATATAAAACCTTACAAGCTAAAAACACCCTTTGACATGTTTGGCTATAAACCGCTTGTTTTTAGTATCGTTTTTATAAACATTTTTTACTTTTATAGATTTTGGGCTTTTAAAAAAGTTAGTAAATAGCAATCGTAGTATGATATAGATCTATGATTATCAAGTCATAAAAATTAATTTTAAACTAGCGATTCTCATAAAATACCTTCAAAAAGTTTATATCTTTTTAAATTAAACGGAGGTAAAGTATGGCAGTAAAGGAAATTTTGGAAAAAATCAAAACTCTTGATTTGAAAGATTTAAACATTCAAGAGCCCGCCAGCATAGTTAAGGATTTAAAAGTGACTGGAGATGTTATAAATTTAAAGTTGGCTGTACCAGAGCCTGTTAAGGAGCAGGTGAAAAATCGTTTTGAGAGCCTTATAAAAGAAACAAATCAGAACCTAAAGCCAAACATAGAATTTGTAGAAGGTGAGCCGAAGAAAAACCCCTTTGAACAGCCTGTTTTTAGCAAAAGAAGTATAAAGGGTGTAAAAAGGATTATTCCTGTGGCCAGCGGTAAAGGGGGTGTTGGTAAATCTACGGTGGCGACGAACTTGGCTATGGCTTTAAGCAAGCTAGGTAGAAGCGTTGGGCTTTTAGATGCAGATATTTATGGTCCTTCTGTACCTACTATGCTTGGTACCAAAGGAGCGAGGCTTACAGCAAACGTATTTAATAAAATAATACCCATAGAAAAATACGGAGTGAAGATGATATCCATGGGATTCTTGCTTCCTTCCGAAGATACCCCTGTAATATGGAGAGGACCTATATTGATGCAAGCGTTAAATCAATTCTTGTTTGATGTAGATTGGGGGCCGTTGGACTATCTAATACTTGATTTGCCTCCGGGGACCGGTGATGTTCAGCTAAGCCTTGCGCAAAACACGGCTATAGACGGTGCTGTGGTGGTAACTACGCCTCAAGATGTGGCTTTGGTGGATGTTAAAAAGGCGGTATCCATGTTTAGAGAAGTGAATATACCTATACTTGGGGTTGTAGAAAATATGGCTTATTTTGTATGTCCAGAAACTGGAAAAGAGTACCGCATATTTGGAGAGAGCAAAGTACCCCAGTTTGTGCAAACTTACAATCTAAAGCTTTTAGGTTCAATACCCATAGAGCCAGATGTTACAAAGTATGCAGATGAAGGAATGCCTATAGTAGAAGCTTCGCCAGAATCTAGGACGGCTAAGGCTTTTATGGGAATAGCAAAAATAGTTGATTCTATATACCAAGGAGGTAAATAACATGTTTTTTAAGAAGGCAGGGGAAAAGACGGTTTACTTGGACCACATAGCCACTACCCCGGTGGCTCAGGAAGTTTTAGAGGCAATGCTGCCTTATTTTAGAGAAGTTTTTGGAAATCCAACATCTTTACATAGCTTTGGTCAGCAGGCTAAAAAGGCTATAAATCAGGCAAGAGAGCAGATAGCTTATTTTATAAACGCTAAAAGCCCAGAAGAAATAGTTTTTACGTCTGGTGGCATAGAGGCTAACAACTTAGCTATAAAAGGAATAGCCAAATCTTACGAGAAAAAGGGCAAACACATTATCACCACGCCGATAGAGCATCATTCTATACTACATCCTTGTAAAAATTTAGAGAAAGAAGGTTTTGAAGTTACATATCTTGAAGTAGATAAGTATGGATTTGTAAACCCTCAGCAGTTAGAAGAAGCGGTAAGACCAGATACCATACTAATCTCTATAGGGCATTCGAATAGAGAAATAGGCACCATTCAGGACATAAAAAATCTTGTCTCTATTGCAAAAGCTAAAAACCCTAAGGTCATATTCCACAGCGACATAGCTCCTTCTTGCGGTCATACTCCTATTGATGTGCAAGAACTCGGTATAGACGCGGCTTCTTTTACAGCCCATCTTATGTATGGACCAAAAGGTGTTGGTGCTCTTTGGACTAAGAAAGGTGTTAAGATAAAACCTCTTATAGAAGGCGGTGTTCAAGAGCGCGGTGTTAGAGCCGGTACTGAAAACGTGCCCGGTATAGTGGGTTTTGGAGCGGCTGCAGAGCTTGCCATGAAAGAGATGGACGATAGGGTAAAACGCCTTTCTTCTTATAGGGATAAAGTGAGAAAAGCCCTTGAAGAAAATCTTGATATGATAGAGTTTACTGGACATCCAACCCAAAGGCTTCCTCATCATCTTTCTGTGATTGTGCATCTTATAGAAGGTGAGGCTATGCTTCTTAGGTTGGACCTACAAGGTATAGAAACAGCTTCTGGTTCTGCCTGCGTGTCTACAGCTTTAAAACAATCTCACGTTATAGCTGCCATAGGCATACCAAAAGAAGTATCAAACGGTTCTTTGGTGTTTAGCTTCGGAAGAGACAACACCGATGATGATATAGATTATGTGGCAAGAGAGTTTCCTAAGGTCATCAAAAAGTTAAGGGAAATATCTCCTTTTGATAGGTCAAACTGGGATAACTACGTAAAGTCAAAAAAATAATCTATTTTATAACCTTTTCTATGGGGCTTTGCTGCCCCGTTCAAAAATATTTTTTCAATGTCTTTATGATACTGATTAAGTATAAATTTTATTTATAGTGCTATAATATATAGTTAAGAGTGGTTGGATGATAGACATTGTTAAGCTTAAAACTTTTATAACCGTAGCGGATCTTGGAAGTTTCTCAAAATCTTCAGATGTGCTTTACGTCACTCAGCCAGCTATAACCCAGCAGATAAAATCTTTGGAAAAAACCATCGGTTGTAAACTGTTAAGAAGGCAAGGGGGTAAAATAGTTTTAACAGAAGAAGGAGAGAGGCTTTATCAAAAAGCAAAGCTTCTTTTAGAAAGCTACGACAACCTCGTAAAAGAGATGTCACAACTAAAAAAAGATATAAAAGATACGCTTTATATAGGCTCTAGCCCTACCTTTGGCGAGTACAAACTCCCAAAACTCATAGTGGATTTTCAGAAGCTTTATCCGGGTATCACCGTAAAGCTTTACGTAGATACATCTAAGAAGATAGAGGATAGCATAGTAAATGGTCTTATAAACGTAGGCGTGGTGGACAAAGAAGCAGATTCTAAAATAAACAGCGTTGAACTTTTCAGAGACGAGCTAGTGTTGTGTGTGGGGAAAAATCACGAGCTTGCGAAAAAAGACATCATAGAGCCAGAAGATCTTTATACTATAGACCTTGTGATGAGAGAGGCATATTCTTGCACGAGAAAAACCGTAAAAGAAACGCTGGAAGCTATGGGTATAAATTTTGAGCTTTTAAACATAAAAATAGAAACAAACTCTATAAGATCTATTATGAATATCGTAAAATCTGGATACGGAGCTTCGTTTTTCCCTAGAAACTCGATACAAAAAGATATTGAAGAAGGTGAGCTTGTGCCTGTTAAGATTAGAAACTTTAGCGCTTACAAAGTTTTTAACGTAATATATTATACCGATTTCACGAAATCAGCCCTTGTGGATAAATTTATAAAATTTCTTCTTGCCAACAAAGAAGCTCTTGGAGAGGCTGTTGGGTTTCAATCTTAGGGATAAAATAGACGCTGTTATATTTGACGTAGATGGTGTTTTGATAGACGTAAGGCCTTCTTATCACAAAGCCATATACGAGACTTTTAAGCATTACACCGGTAAGGACTTGAAAGAAGAAGATTTTACATTTGTAAAAAAGAAAGCTGGCATAAACAACGATTGGGAAAGTAGCTCCGTTTTGATATTGATGGCGTTTGGATATATAACCAAAGAAGAAGCTTTGCAGTATACTGAAAATCAAACCTATGTCCAGCAAAAAATTTTTAAGAACCCCTACTTTGATTACAACGAGCTTGTAGATGTCTTTGAGGCTTTTTATAGAAAATTTAGAGAAAACGAAATACTTCTTTTGGATAAAAGCTTTTTAAAAGCCCTTAAAAAAAACTATAAAACTGGTATAGTGACCGGAAGACCCAAAGATGACTTGGTATTTTCTTTGAAGCTTTTTGGTATTGAGGATATGTTTGATTTTACGGTGGACGACGATTATACAGAGGACAAAACCAAGAGAAAACCAAGCAAAGAAGCTCTAAAGTTTTGTGTAGACGCAATTTGTAAAAAAGGCGGGGTCTACATTGGCGATACTATAAGCGATATAATGATGACAAAGCATTACAACGACTTTTACAAGCCTTATGTGTATTATATACACTGCAATTTTTACAACGAAGAAAACACCTCCTTGCCAAGAGAATATGTCTATGCTGTAGTAAAGTCTCAAAAAGAGTTAGAAGATTTACTTTTATGATTTTATACCGTTTAGGTAGCTAAGCAAGACTTGGTAATGGTAATTTATAAGTACGGTTTTCTCGTGGGATATTTTTTTATCTTTTACCTTATCAGGGTGATATTCTTTCATCATTTTTCTATAGGCTTTTTTTAATCTATCTTCGTCAAGTTCTTCTAAGCCAAAAAACTTCATAGAATCCGATATTTTGGAGGAAAAACCTTTTGGGTTTCTGCAAAACCTCCAATAAGTGGAAACGTAGGATTTTGTGATGTTTTTTCTCAAGGAGCAGTATCTATCAAAACACTCTACAAGCTTTGTATAGGGCATATATTTGTATAGGGTTTTTATTATAAATTTATCAAACCATTCTTTTATAAATTCTTCTTCGTTTAAATAGCGATATTCCCTATAAAGGTTAAAAAACGAAGATTGAAACTCTGACAATCTATTTTGGTATATATAATCTACGATCTTTTCATGGAAACCCATTTTTGTCTTCAAAGATCTTGTCAATATCTATTATAATGAGTATACCGTTGTCCACTTGGGCTATATTTTTTACATATTCGCTGTATCTTCCTACCATAGGGTTTGGTTCTAAATCGTCCTCTCTTACCTTTATAACGCCGTAAATCTCATCCACTATGATGCCAATCTTTCCAAACCTTGTTTCCAATATTACTATCCTTTGAGATTCCCTAGTTTCGCTTAACCCAAGTGTCTCTTTTAGAGAGACTATAGCCATTATCTCACCGCGTATATTGATTACTCCTCTTATGTGGCTTTTCGAAAAAGGTACAGGCACTATATCCCTAATTTTTGTTATTTCTACCACTTTTGTAAGCGGTATACCCATAAGCTCATTCTCTAAATAAATAGCCAAAAACTCCAATATGTTCGTTTGAACCTTCTTTCCCCTTTGAACAGCCGTTTGCGTTGGTGTGCTTTCAGCTTTTAATATGTCTGCCATAAAATCCTCCTTTTATATTATATTAACATAATATTGTCATAGTTTAGTAAAAAATTTTTAAATTTTTGTAAAATTACAACCTTAGGACTGCATTTTCTAAAAACATTCTAACAGATGGTTCCTTTGAATTTAGGAACTCTTCTTTGGTGCCTAAAAATTTTTGTTCTCCTTTGTCTAACACCATTATTCTGTCGCTAATACTAAGAGCGCTTACCATATCGTGGGTTACTACGATGGACGTTATACCTAACTTAATTTTTAGATCCAGTATCAATCTGTCTATTATGCGGCTTGTAATTGGATCAAGGCCAGACGTAGGCTCATCGTAGATGATGATCTCCGGGTCCGTGGCAAGGGCTCTTGCCAAGCTTACTCTTTTTCTCATACCTCCAGAAAGCTCCGACGGCATAAGGTAGAGTATCGATTCATCTAGGTTTACCTCTTTTAGTTTTTCTGTGGCTATTTTTATTATTTCGTCTTTGGGTTTGTTTGTATGCTCTAAATAGTAAAAACCTATGTTTTCCCAAACTCTAAGGCTATCAAACAAAGCTCCTTCTTGAAAGACGTATCCCATTTTCATCCTTATTTTGTTTAGCTCATCTTTGTTTAAGTTTACTATAGATTTACCTTCAATCTCTATGTCTCCTTCGGTGGGTTGCCAAAGTCCTATTATGTGTTTTGTGATAGATGTCTTGCCGCTACCGCTACCCCCTATTATGGTAAATACCTCTTTTTTGTAAACGTCAAAGGATATATTTTTTAATATGGTCCTATTGTTTATTACCTTTGTAAGATTTCTTACTTTTATTGCGATATCCATCTATTCTATGTGAAGAAAGTCTATAGCTTGAAGACACCTAATGACTACGTTTTCAAAGTTTATATCAAGCACATCCATTACGGCTTTTAGCTGTTCTTCTTCTGATAAGGCTTTGAAAGAGTCCGATTTTATGCCTTTTTCATGAAGAAGTACCGGTATGAAGTGTCTTCCGAGGACAAAAAAAAGATAGGAAAGCTGATTTTCTGACAGCTTTGGAAAGTTGTTGAAAGTCTTCATCGTTTGTTCTACACCCCAGATAGCCCATCTTCTTACCTCTTCATCTTTTGTTCTTGATTCAATGCCACCTATAATGGCTGAAGCTATGGCCAAGGCCAGCCTTTCGGTGGTGGATTGATTTACAAAGTCTTGCTTGTAGTTTTGTATGTTTTTAGTAGCATCTTTGTACTTCTCGTACAAATCTATGTATTTTTGAAGGGGTTTTATAGGATCGTCAATGTATGCCATGCTTTTAACCAGGCGTTTCCGCTTTTTGGTAATCTTTACAATCTATTTGAGATACATCAATATTTGGTAATTTTTCTTCGTATACGTTGTGAAAACCACATAAGCTGCAAGCAATCTCCACAAGATAACCGTTTCTCTTATGCCCTATATCGTTTTTGCATATGGGACATTCGCCCTCCTGTGCTCTTACACAGTCTTCTAGTTCCTCTTTCTTTAGACATTCCCATACTTTTTTAACGTTTTTTATAGCATGTTGAAGCTCTTTGCTGTTCCATTCTGCACCGCAGTCAAGACACCTAAACTCTTTGTAATTTCCCTCGTCTATGAGCCTTATTATGTTTTTAGAACCGCAGTTGTTGTCAACACATACGAGGCCTATCTGTTTTTTGCTTAAAAGCTCTAAAATATTTTTAAAATCCAAGTCGTAATGATTTGGTATTTTGTCTTTTAAAGTATAACCGCAGCAAAGACAGTTAGCCTCTACCCTTGGGTAGGGCTCGTCTAACTCGCAAACCTTCAGAGCTACATGATAACAATAAGGACAAACCTCTAAATGAGTCAAACATATCATACTAATATAATATCATGTTTTGTTATAAAAACTATGTTTATTGTTTGAATGGTATGCTTATCCATAGCTCTTCTGCCGAATTGTCTTTTTTAAGCTCCACCTCTATGTTGTTTACATCAAACTGGTAATATTTTGAGAAAACCGCTATAAGATCATCTCTTAAAGAATCTATGAAATTTGGTGCCAATCCCTTTCTTTCATAAGCGAGCACCATGGTAAGACGCTGCTTGGCAACATCTTTGCTTTTATTCTTAAAAAATATATCTAATATGCCCATTTTTTACCTCCCGAAGAGTTTTGCCAGTAAACCCTTCTCTTTGTTGTAGAGGGTAAGAGGCACATTTTCACCGGTTATCCTTCTTGCTATATCTATTATCGCTTTTGATGCGTTGTATGATTCATCGAGCACTATAGGTTCACCTCTATTTGTAAAATCTACAAGCTTCTCTTCTTCCGGAACAACTCCAAGCACCGGTACTTTTAAAACTTCTACTATATCATCTATGGAAAGCATCTCCCCTTTTTTAACCTGATGCCATCTTATACGATTTATGACAATCTTGTAATCACTTTTACCCATGCTTTCCATAAGGCCTATAGACCTGTCTGCATCTCTTACCGATGATACCTCTGGGTTTACCACCACTATAGCGCTATCTGCTGGAGTTACCGCATTTTTAAATCCTTGCTCTATACCGGCCGGTGAATCTATTATTATGTAGTTGAATTTCCTAGATTCTTTAAAATCTTCTATAAGCTTGTTCCATTTTGTTGGGTCTATGGCGTCTTTGTTCTTTGTTTGATTTGCCGGCAAAAGCCATAAAGGTAATCCTCTTTTATCTTTTACCAAGGCTTTTTCTGGGCTCACTCTTTGCTCTATCGCATCTAACACGTCGTAAACTATACGATTTTCAAGCCCAAGTATCATGTCAAGATTCCTAAGACCTATATCGGCATCTATTACTAGCACGCTTTTTCCCAGTTTTGCTAAAGCGGTGCTTATGTTGGCGGTCATCGTAGTCTTGCCAACACCACCTTTGCCAGATGTAATAACGATAACTTTTGTATCGCTCATCAAAAACCTCCTATAGGTTCTAATATTATTTTATTATCTATAACTTTTGCTATCTCGGCCTCTTGAGGTTCTTCTTCGTCTTCCCCTCTTATGGCTATATGATGTCCTATCCTTAGTTGTTGAGGCATCATCTTCTTTGCCACCACCACAGAGCTATCGTCTCCTATAGCTCCAGCATGAGCATAACCTCTTAAAGTACCCATAACCACTATGTTTCCAGCGGCTACAACTTCTGCCCCTTCGTTTACATCGCCTAATATTAATACATCTCCGCCGTGCTCTACCGTTTGCCCTGAACGAAGGTTTTTATTTACTATCAAAAGCCTAGATACGTTTGTGGGTTTTTGTGCGCTTACCGTTTGAACGCTCATTGTTTTTATGCTTTTAACATCTTTTTCTTCTAAAAGTTTTTCTATATGTTTTAAAGTTTCTTTATCTATGCTATCATCTGCTTCTATGAGAAAGTAGCTGTTTGAGAATACGTTTGAGTTTATCTTTTCTACGAGCTCATTTATAAGGTTTTCTTTTGTGGTGTCTTTTAGTGAAAGCGTCAAGCTCACAACGGGCAACGTTATACCTTTTATCTTTATCATATTAATATGATATCATATTTGTATGAATTTGGAAAATCTTGCCAATATTTTTGATTCAATATCTGGGGCTTACGATAAATTTGTGGGATTTATAAGTCTCGGCCAAAACAAAAAATGGCACAAAAGCATAGCCTACGAGTTAAAACCTGGAAACATGTTGGATATCGGTACTGCCACTGGAGATGTTATTTTTAGGGCTTTTGAGCAAAACAAAATAAAAACTGGTTTTGGTATAGACTTGTCTATCAAGATGCTTAAAATAGCCAAACAAAAACTAAAAGGAAAACCCGCTTATTTGTTTATAGCTTCCGCTGAGAGCATGCCTTTTAAAGACGGGGTTTTTGATAACATATCTATGTCTTTGGTTTTTAGACATATAATAAACAAAGATTCCATGCTAAAAGAGATAAATAGGGTTTTGAGAAAAGGCGGCAGGTTTATAGTCCTTGATACTACAAAGTTTATTGGTATGGATTTCTTTGCTAAAATATCAAAAACGTTTTTAAGACCTCTTGGTATAGCCATCTTTGGCAACAAAAATTGGGATTTTTTTATACACTCTTTGGAAAACAGCCTATCTACCGAAGAGATAAAAAATCTTTGTGAATCCTATGGGTTTAAGTTAGTAAACAAGAAGCTTTTTGTCTTTGGTATGGTAGGGTTGCTTGTGTTTGAAAAGTCTTAGGCAAAACTCTTGATAGTTTTATTAGCAGGCGTTTATTATTTCTAAAAATGTGTTTGGGTCTAAACTTGCACCGCCTACCAAAAGCCCATCTACGTTTGGAGCTTTTAAAAACTCTTTGGCGTTTTGCGGGTTTACGCTACCGCCGTATAAAACTCTTACATCCGTATCTTTGTTTGCCATGTCTTTTAATGTATCTTTTATAAAACTGTGTATCTTTGACGCGTCCTCGGGATTTGCCGACTTGCCAGTGCCTATTGCCCAAACGGGCTCATAGGCTATTTCTATGTTGTAGAACTCATCTTCTAAGCCCGCCAAAGCAAGCTTTAGTTGAGATTCTATTACTTTAAAGGTAAGTTGGGATTCCCTTTCTTCCAACGTTTCTCCTACGCAAAGCATCACCTTTAGCCCCTCTTCTAAGGCAGATATCACTTTTTTTCTTATTAACTCATCAGATTCTTTGAATATGTGCCTTCTTTCCGAATGCCCTATGAGCACATACTCGGCTTTGCAAGATTTTACCATCACCGGTGATATCTCTCCGGTAAAAGCCCCTTTCTTTTCATAGTATACGTTTTGAGCTCCTACTTTTATATTTGATTTTTCTAAAAGCTTAGAAACCTCGCATATGTATAAAAACGGTGGGTATATAAGAACATCTTTTCTCTCAAAATCTATGGTTTTTTTCAACAGCTCATTTATATAAGATATGGCTTCCTCATAGGTTTTATGCATCTTCCAATTGGCAGCTATAATCTTTTTCATAAAGTTATTATACCA
>PNJC01000071.1 GCA_002878215.1 Hydrogenobaculum sp.
TAGAGCTTGGTTATTCAAAAGCTAAAGGGGGTGAACAATGAGCGTAGGTAATATCCTAAAGACTATATTCTTCACTGTTTTTGTAGTGGGCTTTTTCTTTATCATATGGGTGAAGAATCCTTTTGTACAAGAGCAAGAGTATCCACTGCCAGCAAAATATAGAGCCATGATTTACAGCGACAATCCTCAAATAATAGCTGCTGGCCGTCAGATAGTTACTCAACAATGCGCCGCTTGTCATTCTTTGAGATACGACGGTGTGTATCCGTTGTCTGTAAAATCTGACCCAAACTTCCCTCGCATAATAAAAGAATTTGCAAAGCCTATACCCTCTGATAGTCTTTTGGCTCCTTTCCATCAAAAGACAAAAGGCTTTGCAATGTACTTACCCCAAGATGTTTATGCTGCAGCTTTCTCATCTGAGCTTCATACCCTTAAAAGCCAGTTTGGTAAAGTCCCGCCAGACTTGTCTACTATGTATCTTGCAAGGGGCCCAGAGTACTTGTTTAATTGGGTACAAGAACCAGGCAAGATAATTCCAGGCACAGCTATGCCTGCTGTATTACAAGGTCAACCAAAAGAAGCTGCTGAAGTTGTGGCTTACCTAAGAGCTGTAAATACACCCACACCGGCTGAACAAACAAGGCGCTTTGAAATGGGCGTAGTTACACTAGCTTTCCTCATATTCTTTGGTATAGCGATATACCTTTATAGAGGTAGACTGCTCGACAAAATGGGCTTACACTGATAAGCATATCCCTCCCTTTTGGGAGGGCTTATATAAGTTTTTTTATAAAAATCTTAAAAACTCTATAGTTCTTGAGCTTTCTGATACTATTATTTGTTTAAAAGGCTTTTTAGTAGATCCAAGGCATTTTTAAATTGTCCTATATCTTGGATACCACCTTGGGCTAAATCTTCTCTACCACCACCAGAGCCCTGCATTGGCTTTGCTACATCTTTTATAATAGCTTTCATATCGTAGTGTAAATCTTTGGACCTAGCTATGAGTATGCTCTTTTTTGGGCTTTTAGAAACTAAAAATACCACGGTGTTTGGATGTTGTCTGTAGGAGTCTGCTATCTCTCTAAGGTTGTCTAAAGATGCTTCTTCTAATATACCCCAGTATAGCTTGATATCGTTTATTTGTTCTAGATTTATGGAGGATTTGGCTTCTAATCTTACCAATTTTGATTTTAACGTTTGAATTTGATTGTCTTTTTCTTTTAGTTCTTCTTTTAAAGCTGTTATCCTTTCTAAAAGGTTTTGCTTGTTGGCACCTATTTCTTGGTATATGGCTTTTAAAAGCTTACTATCTTCATAGGCTTCTCTTACAGCTTTTCTGCCGGCTTTTGCTATTATGCGCCTTATGCCTGCTCCTACGGACGACTCTGATATTATTTTAAAATAACCTATATCACCGGTTCTTTTTACGTGAGTTCCACCGCAAAGCTCTTTAGAAAAATCACCGGCGCTTATTACTCTTACTATATCTCCGTATTTTTCTTCAAATATTGCCATCGCTCCAGTTTTTATGGCTTCTTGGTATGGAAGCTCTTTTACAGATACTTCTTCATTTTTCATAATTTCTTCGTTTATCATTGCTTCCAAAGCTTCTAACTCTTCTGGTTTTAGACTTCTGTAAAATGTAAAATCAAACCTTAAAAATTCATCTCCAACGTAAGAACCAGCCTGCCTTACGGATTCTCCAAACATGTTTCTTAAAGCTGCGTGTAGAAGGTGTGTAGATGTGTGATGTCTTTTTATGTCGTCCCTTCTTTCTTTGTCTATTTTTGCAAGTACATTGGCCCCTACTCTCAACCTTCCCTTTATAAGTTTTCCTATATGGATTATGACTCCTTCTGTAGGTGTCTTGGTATCGTTTACTATGAAGAGCGCTTCGTTGTTTTCAAGTATTCCGCTATCTCCTATCTGACCGCCTTTTTCTGGATAAAAAGGTGTTTTGTCAAGAATGATTATGCCGTCTTCTTGTTCTTTTAACTCTTCTGTAAGTTTGCCGTCTTTTATTATAAAAAGGACTTTTGCTTGTTCTTCGGTGCTTGTGTATCCTGTAAAGGTTGATTTTGCTTTATCTTTTATGCTAAGGTACACTTCGTCTATCTTTTCTTCGCTTTTGAAGTGTTTTCTCGATTCTTCTTTTTGTTGTTCTAAAAGCTTGTAAAAGGTTTCCATATCTAGGCTCATGCCTTTTTCGTGAGCCATCTCTTGGAGTATGTCTAAAGGAAATCCGTATGTGTCGTAGGCTTTGAAGATAAAATCACCGCTTATAACGTTTGACTTGTTTTCAGCCACATATCTATCGAAAAGTTCTAAAGAGTTTTCTAATGTTTCTAAAAACCTAGATTCTTCAGATTTTATTATATTTTTAACAAACTCCTTGCTCATCTCAAGCTCTGGATATGCGTTTTTAAGCGTATCCACCACGACATCTACACTTTTGTATAAAAACTCTTCTTTTATGCCTATCTTATAACCAAACCTCACAGCTCTTCTTAAGACTTTTCTTATAACATACCCTCTTCCCTCGTTGGAAGGTAAAATACCTTCAGATATGGCTACGGTGCAAGCCCTTGAATGGTCGGCTATTACCCTCATAGCAACATCGGTTTCTTCATCGGTTTTATAGCGTTTAGAAGAAAGATCTTCTACAAAATTTATAATGGGCATTATAATATCTATCTCAAAGTTTGAGTCTTTTCCCTGAAGCACAGAGGCTATTCTTTCAAGGCCCATACCTGTGTCTATAGAGGGTTTGGCTAAAGGTTCTATGTCACCTGATTCATTTTTGTTAAATTGCATAAAAACTAAGTTCCAAATCTCTAAGTATCTTTCATCTTTAGAATATTTTTCCCCTCTATCTATATAGATTTCTGATGAATATCCGCAAGGTCCAGTTTCTCCCATTTGCCAGAAGTTATCTTCATCTCCAAGGCGCCATATTCTTTCTTCTGGGATATTTACAAGTTCTTTCCAAAGTTTGTAAGCCTCGTCGTCTTTTTGATGTACGCTTACGTATAGCTTTTCTTTTGGTAGTTTTAGCACCTCTGTAACAAATTCCCATGCATATAGTATGGCTTCTTTTTTAAAGTAATCCCCAAAGGAAAAGTTTCCAAGCATTTCAAAAAATGTATGATGTCTTGTAGTCCTTCCAACGCTTTCTAGGTCGTTGTGCTTACCAGAAACTCTAAAACACTTCTGACAAGAGGCAGCTCTTTTGTAAGGTAAGCTTTCAAGCCCTAAGAATACATTTTTAAAAGGCACCATTCCAGCGTTTACAAAAAGAAGCGTAGGGTCGTTTTTAGGAACAATGGAAGAGCTTTTTACAACGGTATGGCCTTTGTTTTCAAAAAAAGACAGGAATTTTTCTCTTATCTCATCTGTTTTCATACATCTATTTTACCAATATTTCACTTTTTGGTCAATAAAATTAAATGGATTCAATATACCGTGAATATATAAATGCCTAATTAATATTTGACATATAAGTGTTGTAATTTTTGGTTTATGCGTCATTTCACTTTAAATTTTCTAACAGATTCTCAAAAAGATAAATCTCACTACAAATTTTATTCAAAGTCTCTGCAATCTTTGCTTTTTCATCTTGATATTCGTGCACCAGAATATTTCTAAGTTCCCGCAATTCAAACCATTTTTCTTTTGTTATTCCCAAATTAAATTTTTCAGCTTTATTTAAAACATCTATCATCGTTAAATTTTCAACATTTTCTCCTTTTATATATAAATAGCTTCTAATTAGTTTCGCTAGAGACTCTTGCAATTTTGAAAATCTATAAACTATCTGGTCTAAAATAGCTGTCAAAAATTCATCTTTCAAGACACTATCTATCTTATGGCTATCTAAGGGAAATAAACCTTTAGATTGCAAAACTTCAAACGCTCTTTTAAGCCTTTCAAAATGTTTCTGCGTTTCTTCATAAGTTTTTCTATACTTTAGCTCTGTGCTCAAAGTATGTTAACTCCTGTGGTTTTTGCCTCTATGCATATATCTTCTTTACAATCGTAAGACTTTATAACCAAGTCTATCTTCTGGTCACCTATTTTTAACTTTAACTTTGATAAATATTTTATCTGTTTATCAATTAAGCCGTCCAAGTTGTTTGTTTCAATATAAATGTCTATGTCTCCGCCCTTTTTGTTTAAATCTGCTCTACTTCCAAATATCCAAACTTTTACATCTTTTCCAAATACTTCTAAGGCTATTTCTTTTATTGCTTTTAATTCTTCTTCTGTCAGTCTAACTTCATTTTTCATCGTTTATTTTCTCAAACTCTTCATCCCACTCTTTAAAGGTTTCGTTTAACTCCTCTTGTATTTTAGTGCTATCTAACGCTGAAAAACCTGGTCTTTTTGCTGGCAAGTTAAATATATCTTTGCTTACTGGTATTATAGTTTTTCGTATGCCGTAGGTCTTTAAAATGAGCTTTGCCCATTCGTAACGAGAGGCGTAGCCGTTTGGGACAAGATGATACAAACCGCTTATATTTTTGTTTATTGCCTTTAGGGTTTTTTCTACCAAAAAGCTTGTGGGTGTTGGGACTGAGAACTCATCTACAGCTATTTTTAACGTATCGTTATTTTTAGCCCAGTTTAAAAGCTTGTAAACAAAATTTTGAGCACCATCTCCGTACACCCAGCTTGTCCTAAATATCAAACATTTTTCCAACCCCTCTTCCAAAGCCCATATTTCACCAGTGAGTTTGCTTTTGCCATATTCGTTGAGAGGGTTTGGCGTATCTTCTTCTTCGTATAAGCCCTCTTTTTTCCCATCAAACACATAATCTGTTGAGTATGTTATAAAGTAAGCGTTGTATTTTTTGGAAAGATAGACTAAGTTTTTTACCCCGTAGGCGTTTGTTTTATAGGCGTTTGGAAAATCTGTCTCAGCTTTATCCACAAAGTTGTAAGCGCTACAGTTTAATACTATATCTGGTCTATAAGCCTCAAACACTTCTTTTAATCTATCAAAATCTGAAATATCGCAATCTTCTTTGTCAAACCCAAGCACTTCTTTATCCTTAAGTACTTTCTCAAAAGCTTGACCTAGCTGTCCGTTTTTGCCAAGTATCAAATACTTCATTTATACACCTTTTCCCAATACTCTTTTAGGTAGTTAAGCTTTTTCTTTGTCCATTCTATGTGGTCTAAATACCATTTTACAGTATTTTCTATACCTTCCTCAAAGGTAGTTTTTGCCTCCCACCCTATTTCTTTTTTAATCTTTGTAGTGTCTAAAGAATATCTAAAATCATGTCCTGGCCTATCTTTTACAAACTCTATAAGGTTTTCTGGTTTATTTAAAAGCTTCAATACAGTTTTTACCACCTCTATATTTCTTCTTTCTTGATTGCTACCTACGTTGTATATTTCACCAACTTTACCTTTTTCCATAATCTCAAACACAGCCTCAGCACAATCTGAAACAAAAAGCCACTCTCTTACGTTTTGTCCAGTACCATATACGGGGATTTTCTCATCGTTTAGGGCTTTTAAAATGACAACAGGTATAAGCTTTTCTGGATATTGCCAAGGACCGTAGTTGTTGGAGGGCCTAACCGTTATAACCGGTAGCTTGTAGGTTTTGTAATACGCTCTTCCAAGCATATCAGCAGATGCTTTTGAAACAGAGTAAGGAGAGTTTGGGACAAGGGGAGAATCTTCTCTAAACGTTCCTTCTTCTCCAAGTTCTCCATATACCTCATCTGTGGCTATGTTGATAAACTTCTCAACACCAATATCTTTTGCTACATCAAGAAGCACCTGTGTGCCTTTTACGTTTGTTTCTATAAAAGGGCTTGCATCTAAGATGCTTCTATCTACATGAGACTCTGCTGCAAAATGCACTACTATATTTGGCTTTTCTTTTTTAAATATATACTCTACAAACTCTTTATTTGTAATATCTGCTTTGTAAAAGGTGATATTGCTTTCTACTTCTTTTAGCCTTTCTAAATCCCCAGCGTAGGTTAGCTTATCTATTACTGCTATGTCATATCCTATTTCTACAGCTTTTCTTACAAACTCACTTCCTATAAAACCAGCTCCGCCTGTTACAAGTAGTTTCAAAATCTATCCTCCAAACAAAAATTGTTATCTGCTTCTTCTAAAGTTGGTAGGCTTTTATCTTTATCAGACAGAATAATCTCTTTCACATCTTCTAAAGGCCATCTGATGTTTATGGTTTTATCATTCCATATGATGCCTCTATCGTGTTCTTTTGAATACTCAGCTCCAGATACTTTGTATATGATTTCAGCTTCTTCCGAAAGAGTCAAAAACCCATGGGCAAAGCCTTTTGGTATGAAAAGCATAAGCTTGTTTTCTTCCGAGAGCTCAAATCCTACCCATTTGCCGTAAGTAGGACTATTTTTTCTTATATCCACAGCCACATCAAATATTTTTCCCCTTATACACCTTACGAGCTTTCCCTGAGAAGCTGGTTCTTTTTGATAGTGAAGTCCTCTTAAGACACCTTTTACAGATTTTGAATGATTGTCTTGTATGAAAATATCTTTTATACCATATTTTTCAAACTCTGATTTTTTGTAGCTTTCCAAGAAAAATCCCCTCTCATCTTCAAATACTTTTGGCTTTATAAGTATCACCTCTGGTATATCGGTTTTTACAAATTCAAAAGGCATGATCTTGTGCAATCTCCATCAAGTATTTTCCGTAATCTGTCTTTTTAAGAGGCTCGGCTAGTTCTAAAAGCCTTTCTTTGTCAATCCAGCCGTTTTTATAGGCTATTTCCTCTATACACCCTATCATCAGTCCAGTGCGCTTTTCTATTGTTGATACAAACTCTGATGCTTCTATAAAACTATCGTGAGTCCCGGTATCAAACCAAGCAAAACCCCTTCCCAATATATAGGCGTAAAGTTTGCCAGCTTTCAAATAAGCTTCGTTTACAGATGTAATTTCAAGCTCTCCTCTGTGAGAGGGCTTTATGTCTTTTGCTATATGTACCACATCTTTATCGTATATGTACATGCCTACTACTGCGTAATTTGACTTTGGGTGCTTTGGTTTTTCCTCTAAAGAAAGCACTTTGCCATCTTCTGATATCTCTGCTATACCAAAGCGCTCTGGGTCTTTTACGTGATAGCAAAATATAGATGCCCCGTTTTCTTTTAAAACCCTTTCTTTTGCCGAGCTTACTATCTTCAGTAAATCATGACCAAAAAATATGTTGTCTCCCAAAAGATAAAGCACGTAATCATCTTTTATAAAATCTTTTGCCAACAAAATACCTTCTGCCAACCCTCTTGGTTTTTCCTGAATGATATATGTTATATTTATGCCAATATGAGACCCATCTTTCAACAAAAGTCTAAAACTCTCTAAATCTTGTGGATTTATCACTATAGCCACATCTCTTATACCAAGAAGCATAACCATTGAAAGCGGATAATATATCATAGGCTTGTTGTATATGGGTAAAAGATGCTTGTTTAACACCGCTGTAGTAGGGTATAGCCTTGTTCCAGAACCACCAGCCAATATAATAGCTTTCATATCGGGTTATTTTAGCATAAGTTGATTGTTTGATAAGTGTATTATATCATTTTAAAATTTTTCTATATTTGCATGGGTTTGAATGATATAATCTATCTTGGAAATTTTGTTTTGTATTGCAACGATTGTTGATTTACAATGTTATTTATGCTTTTAAAAGTAGAAAACTTAAACGTATTTTTCAAAGGAAAGCATGTTTTAAAAGATGTGAGCTTTGATGTGGAAAGAAATGAGATATTTTCTATAGTGGGGGAATCTGGTTCTGGTAAATCAACCATAGCAAAAGCTATAATGGGGCTTATACCTTATCAAGGGATTATAGAGCGTAGTGCTAAGGATATATTTATGATATTTCAAGACCCTGGCAATTACCTTGATCCTCTTTTTAACGTTTATTCTCAAATAATCATGGTAAAAGAGGCTGTAAAAGAAAGCGCCGGAATGGATATAGATAAGGCTATAAACCTTGTAGGGCTTGATGTAGAGGAGTTAAAGAGAAAATACCCACATCAGCTTTCAGGAGGGCAAAAGCAGAGGGTAATGATAGCGATGTCTTTGGCAAGGGGCTCTTCTTTGGTAATAGCCGATGAGCCTACGTCTTCTTTGGATGTTTTGATACAAAAGGATGTTTTGTGTGCTTTTAAGAACATGAAAGATTACTTTAGTTCGGTTGTTATAACTCACGATATAGATGTAGTTTATTATATAGCGGATAGGGTGATGGTGTTAAAAGACGGCGTTGTTCAAGAGATATCTAAAAAAGATGATTTTTTTAAAAGCCCGAAAAGTGAATACGGTAAAAGATTGTTGGAGAGTTTTTATTGATTTTAACATCTATTTTAACATTTAAATCTTTTACTTGATTTATCATTGATTTGTTGATAGATTGGTGGATATGAGGAAAGTATTTAAAATAAGCGGAATGACCTGTGTAAACTGTCAAAGGACTATACAGATAGGTCTTAAAAAAACAAAAGGCGTAGAGGATGTTGATGTGTCTTTGGTTTTAGAAAGAGCTATAGTGAGCTTTGATGAAAATATTTTAACAAAAGATGATATTGTTAAGAGAATAAAAGAACTTGGCTACGATGCAACGGTAG
This sequence comes from Hydrogenobaculum sp., assembly GCA_002878215.1. Lineage (GTDB taxonomy): Bacteria > Aquificota > Aquificia > Aquificales > Aquificaceae > Hydrogenobaculum. The sequence continues at coordinate 8,655 of PNJC01000071.1, forward strand.
TAGAAGAAACCGGTGTTTTAAACCTTTACCTTGACAAAGTAGATTGCTCTACAGATTCTTGCGCTTTGCTCACAAAAGAGGATTTGGAATCTTTAAAAGGTGTAAAAAAGGCGGTTTTAGACAACATCAAGCAAACTCTTTATATAGAATACGATAAAGATGTTATCTCAGCAGAAGATATAATGGCTTTTATAAGGTCAAAAGGATACGAGGCATCTGTTTTAGAGCTTGATAAGACAAGAGAAATAGCCCTAAAGATAGCTTTTGGCATAATAACAGGGATTCTTATAATGGCTCTTAACTATACACATATACTTTACAAAGATTATATAGAAATGATTTTGGCTATACTTGTTCAAGTCTACACTGCCAAAGATTTTTACAAAGGGGCTATTGCTTCTTTAAAAGCCAAAACTGGTAACATGGATTTACTGGTGGCTTTGGGAAGCTTCGTATCCATAGTGTATAGTTCTTTGGTGGTGTTTGGGCTTTTAAAAGGAAACACATTTTTTGAAACACCTACTTTTTTGGTATCTTTTGTCTTGATAGGAAAGCTTATAGAGTATAGGCTAAAGAAGAAAGCAAGCGCCTATCTCAAAAACATCACATCTTTAAACCTAAGAAGCGCAAGGGTGTTAAAAGGCGATGAAGAAGTGGTTGTAGATTCTTACTCTTTGAAAGAGGGAGATATTGTTTTGTTTAAAGCCGGAGACAGAGTATCTTTGGATATTGTGGTGAAAGAAGGAAGCGCTTATATCGATACATCTTTTATAAATGGTGAATTTGAGCCGGTGCTTGTAAAAGAAGGCGACAGTGTAATATCTGGTTCTTTGGTAAAAAGCGGTTATATAAAAGGGGTTGTGGTAAACATAGCTGAAAAATCTTTTATAAATGAGCTTGTAAGGGCTTCAAACCTAAGCCTTGAAAAAAAACCAAACATACAACAAATAGCCGATAAAGTCTCTTCTTACTTTGTGCAGGCTATTATCTTGATATCCTCTTTTGTGTTTGTGGTATGGAAAATCGTTGGTGTGCCTACCCAAGAGGCTTTAAATTACGCTGTTTCTACCCTCGTGATATCGTGTCCTTGCGCTATGGGTATAGCAGTTCCTATATCTGTTATGGTAGCAGTTTCCATGGCTTTTAAAAACGGTATTCTTATAAAAAACGCAAGCGCCTTAGAAACCCTTTACAAAGCCGATACTTTTGTGTTAGATAAAACAGGGACTCTAACAGAAGGCACTTTTAAAGTTGTAAAAGAAGATATAGAAGATGATAAAGAAAAAGTTTGCTCTTTGGTAAAAAGCATTGAAAGGTTTTCAAACCATCCCATAGGAAAGGCCCTTTATGAACACTGCAAAGACTATAAAGATATAGACAATCTTAAGTGTGAGGAGATTGAAGGTTTTGGTATAAAGTGTGAAGATATTTATATAACAGATGTTTCTTTTTGGGGCAAAGATATAACCAAAAAGGCTATAGGTATAGGCACTAAAGAAAAACTTATGGGTGTTTTCTATCTTGAAGATGCCATAAGCCCATATGCTAAAGATTTTATTAAAAGCTTAAAACAAAGAAACAAGCAAGTTATACTTTGTTCTGGAGACACCGAAAACAACGTTAAATATATAGCAAACGCCCTTGGTATAGAAAATTATTATGCTTCTATGAGTCCAGTGGATAAATCAAACCTTATAAAGGATTTAAAGGCTAAAAACCACATAGTGTGTATGGTGGGAGATGGTATAAACGATGCAAAGGCTATGGCTTTAGCGGATGTAGGTATAGCTGTATCAAAGGCTTTGGATGCTGCTAAAGTGAGTACAGATATTGTCATATCAAACGGTGGTCTTGAAAAAATAATCTATCTTCTAAACTTAACTGACAAATTTATGAAAAACGTAAAACAAAACCTATTCTGGGCCTTTGGCTATAACGCTGTTATGATACCGTTTGCCGCTGGGCTCTTTTCAAAATATGGACTTTATGTAGAACCAGAGTTTGCCGGACTTATTATGGGATTTTCATCGGTGAGCGTGGTGTTAAACGCTATGAGGCTTTCAAAAGCTTAAATCATAGGTTTATGGCTTTTAGTATATCAAGAGTAGCCTTTGATTTGTTTAGTGTGTAAAAGTGAATATGCTTTACGCCGTTTTTTATGAGGTCTTCGCATTGATTTATAGCTATTTCAACACCTTTTTTAACAACATCTTCCTCGCTTAGATTTTCCAATGCATCTGTAATATAAGAGGGAATGGTGGCACCGCACATGCTTGCAAACTTAGATATCTGTTTTATATTTGTAATGGGCATAATCCCAGGTATTATAGGTATATCTATGTTTGCCTTACGGCACAAGTCCAAAAACTCATAATAGTAGCTGTTGTCAAAAAACATCTGTGTGATGGCAAAGCTTGCTCCCTTTTCTACCTTTTGTTTAAAATATTTTATTTCCCATTCCATGTTTGGAGATTCTGGATGACCTTCCGGGTAAGCTGCAACTCCTATACAAAACTCGTTATCAAAATATTTTGTTATTAGTTCTATTAGCTCTGATGCGTGAGAACAACCTCTTTTTTCACCGTTTTTTGGTATATCACCTCTAAGAGCCAGTATGTTGTCTATGTTGTTTTCTTTGTAAAAGCCCAATATGTTTATAAGCTCTTCTTTTGTGTGAGATATGCAAGTAAGGTGAGCCATTATGTTTAAACCAAGGGAGTTTTTTAACTCAAGCACCGTCTCTTTTGTATATTCTATGGGTGGTTTTTGGGATGTGGAATTTCCGCTCGCTCCATGGGTTACCGATACGAAGTTTGGTTCAAAAACCTTTAACTCCCTTGCAGTTTCCAAAAGAGCTTCTTTGTCTTTTTGGCTTTTAGGGGGAAAAAATTCAAAAGAGACCCCCTTTTTATTTTTAAGAAGCTCTATTATTTTCATATTTGCATGCTTAGGCTTTCTTTATACATTTGTTTAAAGTCCGATGCCGCTCTTTTTACATCTTCAAAACCAAGTATAGCAGATACTACCGCTACTCCTTTTACTTTACACTTTAATACATCTTTTAGGTTGTAATGGGTAATACCACCTATTGCTATAATAGGTATAGATGTAATGTTGGTGGCTTTGCAAAGGGCTTCAAGCCCTACATATTTGTAATCTTTTTTAGTTTGGGTATGAAAAACGGAGCCAAACCCTATGTAATCTATTGGCATTGTCATGGCGTCTTTTAGTTGTTCTAAGTTGTTTACCGAATACCCTACTATCATATCCTCTGGTATTATCTTTTTACAAACATCAGGCGGTAAATCCTCTTGACCTACATGTACTCCATCGGCTTTTACAGCTATTGCCAAATCTACTCTGTCGTTCACTATAAGGGCTACTTTGTTTTGCTTTGTGATATCTCTTAGTACCAAAAGCTCTTCGTACATCTTTCTAGAGGGCTTATTTTTAAATCTATACTGCACAGCTGTTACACCACCCTCTATCGCCTGTTCTATCGTTCTTACGACATCTCTGTCCACAAAAAAAGCATCATCCGTCACAAGGTATATGCTAAAGTTAAAATCCTTAAACATAGCATTATTATACTACAGTCATTAGCTTGTGACAAGCTTGTATGCTAAAATAATTCTTTTATGAGAATTTTTTTATTTTTCCTAAAAGGTTTGCTTGTAAACGTGTATTTTTACACCGTGGTGATATGTTTTATATTTTTTTCCGTAGAATCTTTTTCTTTGGTTTATATGCTTAGTTATGTTAATATTCTTACCGCTTTGGGTTTCTTAGCCTCTTGGTTTTCTTATTATTTTATATACTTTTTGCCCCTTGGTGTGATGCTAAGCGTGTTTTCTTTTTTTTATAAGCTTTTTAGCCAAAATAAGATACAAGCTTTTTATATCTTTGGAGTAAGTCCTTTTTATGTATTAAGGCAAAGTCTTTATGTAATCGCTATACCCCTTTCCATAGGGTTTTTATTTTCATTTTTCATTACAAACGAAGATATCACTTACGCTAAAAACTACCTTGTAGAAGAGTTTGCCAAAAGGGTTATAGAATCCATACCCCCTAAGACTTTTGAACACATAGAAGGATATGCCATTTATTTTGATAACAAATCAAAAGATTCTTTTCAAAACATGTTTGTATCAGAAAACGGCAGATACATATATATGAAAAAAGCCTACTATAAAGATGGTATTCTTTATGCAAAAGATGGTGAGGTTATATCGGAAGAGAATTCAAAAGACTACATTGTAGATTTTAAAAGCCTCAAAATACAGATTTACAAGCTAACATCTTCTACTCTTTCTAAAAGAATTGTTAAAAAAGATATATTGTTTGATGTATTAAATATTTTACTAACACCTTTTTTTATCTTGTTGGGATTTTACTTCATATCAAACATAAAGATGTCATCTGGTATTTTTTACACGTTTTTGGCTTTTTTTATAATAATCCATGAAGCTATAATAACCGTTATAAAAACCTTTATCCTAAAATCCTAAAAACTAGCCGAAGTTGTTATAATTTATATATATGGATTTGGACCGCGTTGAGCTTATTAAAAAAGTTCTTTTGCCTCATAAAGATAGGATAAGAAGAGATTACGGTGTAAATTTGCTTGGAGTATTTGGTTCTAGTGTTAGGGGAGATTTTAGACCTGATAGCGACGTTGATATTCTTATAGAGGTAGAAAAGCCTATTGGTTTTAAATTTTTTGAGCTATGGGATGAGCTGGAAAGTTTGCTTGGTATAAAAGTTGATCTTGTAAGGGAGAGCCTTTTGAAGGAAGAAATAAAAGAATATGTTATCAAGGATTTATTGCCACTATGAAAAGAAAACTATCTTTGTATGTAAAAGATATGTTGGAAGCTTGTATAAAAATACAGCAATTTTTAGAAGGTATAAATTATGAAGATTTTATAAGAGATGATAAAACGTCAAGCGCAGTAATAAGAAAAATAGAAATAATAGGAGAAGCGGTAAAGTGCTTACCACCTGATATTAGACAAACATTTTCTGAT
>PNJC01000141.1 GCA_002878215.1 Hydrogenobaculum sp.
CAATACAAATACAGTTTTACTCATCTACGACATTATACCTATAACAAATCCAGATACACAGCCAGAACATATAGTAAAAGCCTTTAATACCAAGGTAGTTGATATCATAGATAAAGCAAGTCTTATACTGACCATATCCAATTCTGAGGCAAATATTATTAGAGACTTTCTAAAATCAAAGAATATAGAAAAACCCATAAAAACTATTAGACTTGGCACAGACATAAAATTGTCTGACGAAGTAAGAAAACCAGATATAAATATAGATTTTGAAAATTTTTATCTTATGGTGGGTACTATAGAGCCTCGCAAAAATCACTTACTTGTTTTAAAGGCTTTTCATAAGATATGGGAAGAAGATGAGAGCGCTCCAAATCTTGTAATAGCCGGAAGACTTGGTTGGAAATACAAAGAGGTATTGGATAGCATAAACACTTCTCCTTTCAAAAACAAAAAACTTTTTTTCTTGGAGAACCCGCCAGATGCTGAACTTGAATATCTTTACCAGCATGCAAAGGCTCTTATAATGGCATCTATAAGAGAGGGTTTTGGCCTTCCTGTCATAGAGGCAATGGTAAGAAAAGTACCTGTTTTTGCAAGCGATATACCAGTATTTAGAGAGATAGCAGGTGATTACCCAGTTTATTTTAATCCTTACGATGCGGAAAGTCTCATTTTAGCTATTAAAAGCTCACAAAACATACCTAAAAAAGAACCAAGCGTTATATTAAACACGTGGGAAGACACCGCAAGGGATATAGCCTTTGCTATAAAAGAACACTTTGGACTTTAATATCACTTTATCCTCTCCCAATCAAAATTTATTATATTCCTCTTTTCTTTTGAGAACTCCATACCCACTATATAGATTTCCTTATCTTCTGATAAATACTTTTCATAATACTTTTTCTCTTTTATTTGTTTTAGAGGGTCCTCTGATGGTTTATCTACTACTTTAAACTCTATTATGTAGATTTTATTTTCCATAAAAGCTGTTAAATCAATACGGCCTTTGCTTGTGGTATCCTCTGGGATTGCTATTATGCCAGCACCGTTAAAAAGTGCATATATAATAGAGGCGTAAAAGCCTTCATATTTATCGAGGTCATTTTTGGTGTACCAATGATAGGGGATGTTTGAGAAGAAAGATTGTAGAGTTTCTTGGAACTTTTGAAGATCTGCTTTTCTTAAAGCCTCTTTTATTCTTATTTCGCTTTCTTCTTTAGAGAGTTCTGGGAATAAATCTGCTAAGAAAACACTATTTAGACTCATTCTTACTTCATGGTTTGGATAACTAAGAGTGTAGTATGTTTTTGATTCATCGTTTATAATATCTTTTATAGTAAGATACCCTGTTTGGAATAGTATATTATCCAATCTCATAAAATCTATATCTAAACTTGCTAAAATCTCATCGCTGGTTTTTAGATTTTCCAAACTTGGTAGATAAAACCTATTTTTTAAAATCATCTTTATCAAAAAACTAGGAGTTCCTGTCTCAAACCAATAAGGTCTAAAC
>PNJC01000110.1 GCA_002878215.1 Hydrogenobaculum sp.
AAAGGGCTTGGCGTTTTGAAAGAAACCCAGAAAAGCTTTTTAATATGTTTGATAAAAATATGATAGAGGAGTTTAACTTAGGAGGGTGCACTCATTACTTTGAGCAGATAAAAGCCAACAAAGAAGGTGTAGCAAATACATGGGCAGTGTTTTGGTATGCTAGCGTTTTTCTAAGAGGGGGGTATTCTTTACATCCAAAATACTCTTACGTAAGAAATATAGGCTTTGAAGATGCTTTGGGTGAAAGCTCTGTCATAACATCTATATTTGAAGTGGATATCTACCAAAAACCCTTAAGGTTTACAAAAGATATAGAGCTATCAGGTTTAGCTCATCAATATCTATCAGAATACTGCCAAAAAGGACCTTATCCATATCCAAAAGATCTAATATGGTTTTTATACCTCAGTAAACATACACATCCTTATTGGAAAGAGATTTTTGATAAAAGCCTTATAAAAAAACCTTACAAGGATATGAGTTTGAAAGCCATAGAAAAATGGTATCACTTTGAAGAGCTTTTAAAAGCCTTAAAATGCTATCTTAAAATTTCAAAAGAAAAAGAACTTACCCCTAAAAAAGCCCAAGAGGTAGGATGCCTTAGGAAAAGCATCGTCACTTACGATGATAATATGCCCAATAAAAACTGGACTTCCATGGGAGGATGGCTTGGAAATTGGGAAGATACCTATGCTGTAGGTATAGTAGGCTCTTATCAAGAAATAAAACCTATAATAGACTTGTACAAGCCTTATGCTAAGAAAATCTATTTTCCTTATCCTGATGCATATAAAGAGGATATAGAAGAAAAAGAGGGGCAGCTTTTGATAGTGTTTAATACATAACTCTATTTTCTACTACAGGTATTTTAGAGCTACACATTAGATCGAAAAGCTTTTTGTTTATAATGGGGGATTTTTCGTCTATTTTATATATAAAGTTCATGCCTATTGGATTTATAAGAGACAGCTTCTTGTTATAGCAATAAGCCTTAATAGTGTAGAACATACCGTAGTTAGGGGCTAAGGAGTTTGTTACTTCTTCAGCACTTTCTTTTGGTTTTTGATGAGTTTGTTTGTAATAATCTTCGTTGGTTTTGTGTATTTGATCTTTAATGGATTTATAAACTTTTAGAGGTACAAATGATATCCAAGCCTCATATATACCACCGCCAAAATAACCTTTAGCGTTGTTGATATATAAAACGTATTTTTCCCCTTTAAAAGACGAAACTCCTACATAAGAAAAACCTTTATTAAATACATTTATAGGCTTTTTGTATAAAGTGATAGCATAGGCTCCGTTATGCATGAAAAAAGATGAACCAACATTTATAGTAGGCTGAGCAAAAGAAAACCTTATTATAAAAGCTAATATAAGTAAAACATTAATTATTTTTAACATATCACACCGAGAGAAATTAATACTATATCCCCACCCAGCGGGTGGGGAG
>PNJC01000152.1 GCA_002878215.1 Hydrogenobaculum sp.
GATAAACTCCTCACCGCCATAACGTGCAAATATATCTGTGGCTCTTATATTTGATAATACTATATTTGATACAGTTTTTAATACTTTGTCTCCTATATCGTGTCCGTAAGAATCGTTTATGTGCTTAAAGAAATCTATATCAAACATTATAACGCTTAAAGGTCTATCGTATCTTTTTGCAAGAGTTATATACTCTTCCAACTTTTCTTCTAAGCATCTTCTGTTGCATACCCCAGTAAGAGCATCTTTTGCGGAAAGCTCCTCAAAATATTTTATAATTCTTGATTCCTCTGTGATATCTTGAATTGTGCAAAGTATCAGTGTCTCGTTATTTTGATTTACTCGGTTCATATTTAGTTTTAGTACGACGTTTTCATCTTGTTTCATGGCTATATCGCTTACAGTAAAAATCCCACGCTCATCTACCATTATCTTTTTCATATAGCTTTTTATAAGTTTTCTCTTCTCATCGTCTAATATAAGAAAGTCTTCACAGGTTTTTATATCTTGGTTTTTTACCATGGTATCAAAATATCTGTTTTTGTATACGAGTTCCATTTCTAATTTTTCTGGATTTTTTACTTTAAATATAATAGCTCCAAAGTTTGCTTCATTCAACATCCCTTCCAATACTCTTTTTTCATGTGCTATTATATCTCTTAGTTGCTTTTCTCGTGTTGTGTCTATAAAACTAAACATGGCAATATCTTTACCGTTTAAATCTTTTGTTATGGTTAAAGAGCCCTTTACATATACAAGACGGTTGTTTTTGTTTATCAGGTTGAACTCTTGTAAAAGTATTGATTTTTTGTTTGTGAAGGCTTCTATTAGGTCTTTCGTGTGTATTGGAGAAAATACATCAAATATGCTAATTTCTTTTGTTTCTTTATCTTCATATCCTAAAAGCTCAAGAAAGTAGTTGTTTGTATAATAAATGTTTTCTATGTCAAATACAACAACACCTATTTGGGTGTGTTCTACTATGTTTTTAAGAAGCTCGTTCCTATGGTTTAATTCTCGTCTTATGCTTATGCTTTTCAATGCGTTTTCTATCTTCTCTTTAAGCTGTGTGATAAAAAGTTCATAGTCTTCAAAGTATTCTTTTACATTTGAGCATATACAAAGAGCCCCGTAGCGTTTACCATCTTTTAGTATTGGTATTGCAAAGGATGAGACAATCCCTCTTTCTAGAAGCTTTTCTTTTACATACTCGTCTTTTATATCCTCTATATTTTTGTGGTATATTTGGCTTTTAAGATAAAAAGCTTCAAATATGGGAAAATTCTCTTCATTATATTTAGCGTTTTGAACACAGCTTGAGGAGGACGAATTTATAGTTATTTTACCTTCTTTGTTTACCATAAGACATACATCTTTTGATATATCCTCTTTTTCTAAAAGCCTAAGAAGCTTTTCTAAAAACTCTTCTTCCGTGTCTGAAGCGCTGCTAAGTTGCTCTATCTCTTTCAAAATTTCCAGAAACTTCTTGACTCTCTCTTCTTTTGTAGTATCGTATACGATGGATAAAAGGTATGTTTTACCATCCAACAAGATGGGTGATGAAAACACATCTACATCTCTTATCTCTCCAGATTTAAGCCTGTGTTTAAACCTAAATCTATTTATCTCTTTGCTTTTGGCTTTTGACATGAGTTCTTTTAGCTCCTCTTCATTCAGAGTGTTTATATCCCAAGATTTTAAAGAGGTTATCTCTTCTTTTGTATATCCGTAGAACTCCAGCGCTGCTTGATTGGCGTTTACGATGCTGTGAGTCTCTGGGTCTACTAAATATATAGGTATACTGTGTCCTTCTAAAAACGTTTTATAAAACTCTCTTTCAGATTTAAGATTGTATATAGCTATGGCGGTAACTATCAGTATGTTTAGATATCTAATGCGCCAGTATATGCCGTATAGGTTTTCCACATCTTCTTCTTTTATAAGCTCATAAAAGTATTTAGCTACATAATGAAGCCTTTCGTGTGCTTTGTGCACATCTTTTTTAACATCCTCTTTGATATTGGACTTTTCTATTTCATCGTAAACTGGACACGCCTTAGCGTCAAGTTCTACTGATGGGTTTTTATTTAACTCTAAGTAATCTTTTGTTGCAGCATCCTTAAGCTGTGCGCTTAGTTTTGAAAGCTCAGGCAATACGTCTTCGCTGTATAAAGTAGACTCCAAAGATTCTGAGTCTTCTACACATCTTATAGCATAAGCCATTGTTATGTTCTTGTCAAAGATTTTAAAGAAAAAGCATATTTTATCGTAAGCTTCCTCTGTAAATTCATGGCTTTTGAAGTAATCTTTTATGAAGCTATTTTTTATGTTCTCAAGGTTGTGCTTTAAATAGCTGATATGTGTTGTGTCATAAGCTTCGTAACCTATCTTTTTTATGCTTTCTTCATCTACAATCCCTGTGTTTAAGTAATCATTTATTAATTTATTTATACTTTCTTTATATGCACAATTTACAGTTTCCATATGTATAATTATATCAAAAAAAAACGAAAAAAAGTTTGGAAATATTTTAAATTAAGCTTAGGTTATAGCTTTAAAAATTTTTCAACATTATCAACAACAATCTTTGTTTTAGCTTCATAATTGTTAAAAGTTTCCATTTGTTTTTTAGTCATTTTAGCGTTATATTTTACTTCTATCAATGTTTTATCCTCTGTGAAAAAATCTATTTCAACGCCATCTTCATAAACGTAGCAGGGGTTTTTAGATTTTATCTTTAAAAATACCAAATTTTCAAATATAGCACCTTTATCTTTGAAGCCAGTAATTGCATTTTTTATACCCACATCGGCGACGTAAATTTTTTTAGAAGACCTTATTCTTTCGTTTAATTTGCCACATCTTTCTACAGTGTATATCAAGAATGTATCTTTAAAATATTCAAAGAATCTTCTTGCGGTATCTACGCTTATCCCAAGTACTTTGGATATCTTGTTTAAACTAAACTGCTTTCCAGACCTCTCCATAAGAAGGTAAAAAAAGTCTCTCAGTAGCGATACCTCTTTTATGTTGTGAAAGTGTATAATATCTTTATATATGATGTCATCGGTAAGCTGTTTTATATATTCTATATCTTCCGTTATTACATACTGAGGTATACCGCCCAGCTCCATATATTTTTCAAAGTATGTATAAGTTAGGTGAGCGTTTGCTCTGGTTATCTTAAGATTTTTAAAAGATAAGAACTCTTCAAAATCAAGCGGCAAAATCTCAGTTATTCTACTTCTTCCAGTGAGGTATGCATTCTCATCTTTTAATATAGAGGCTGATGATGACGTGGCAAATAATTTTATGTTGTATAAATCGTAAATATTTTTAAGTTGTTGTGAAAAATTTTTCTTATAAGCTATCTCGTCAAGAAAGACATAAACTCTCTGCTCAAAGGGTATACCCTGTATCTTAAAGTAGTCTTCCAATATATCAAGTATGGTTTTATTTTCTATGCCGTAAAAATCAAGCGATATGTAAAATATATGCTTAGGATTTATGCCAAGCTTGTTTATTAAATTGCTTATGGTAAGCTTAAATATAGTTGATTTTCCTACCCTTCTAATGCCTGTTATTAGCTCTATTTCTTTCTTGTCAAGATATCCTATTAGCTTATCCACATACTTTGGCCTTTCGATGGCACTTATCTTGTAATCGTTTTCCCACCAAGGGTTGAATCTATAAAACACCTCTTCTATATCCATATAAATATTATACGATGCTATCTTATAAAAAGCTATAAAATTATACGATGCTGTCGTAAACTATTCATACTAACCAATAAGCTTGACTACTGCCTTGATTGAAGATAAATTAATAGGGTTAGACTATTTGAAAAAGGAGTGTTTTTATGATTTTAGAAGCGATAGATGTAAAAGAACTTTTGCAAGAAAAGGCTGGTTATATACTTTCTTTTTTGATGGGACAAGGCGGAGAATATGCAGAGATTTTTTACGAGAGCTCTTCAAATACGCGTATAATATTTGAAAACAACAAAGTAGACAAGATAGAACACGGAAACGATGTAGGTGTTGGTCTTAGGCTTATAAAAGATCATAAGGTATATTACGGATACTCTACGGAGTTTGACATGGATTCTCTTACAGAGCTTGCAAAAACCATAGCAAACGCCTCTTCTCAAGGGCCTATCAAGGTTGGAAAAGCCTATTCAAAGGCTTATATGCCAATAGAAATAGACCCAGAAGCTATAGAGCTTTCAAAGAAGATAGAGGTTTTAAGCAGAGCAAACGACGCAGCTAGGTCTTTTGGAGATTATATAAAACAAGTGAGTGCCGTTTTAATGGATAAGAAAAGGGAGATAATGATAATAAACTCTCTTGGAGAGCATGTAGAAGATACCCAAACCAGAACTATTTTTTATACAGAAGTGGTATCTTACAAAGATGGTATTCTCCAAAGAGGCTATGAATCCATGGGTGGTAACGTAGGTTTTGAGCTTTTTGAAAGAAAAAAACCAGAAGAAATAGCCTCCATAGCTGCAAGAAGGGCTATTATGCTTTTGGATGCAAAACCAGCACCAGCAGGTAGTTTTACCATCGTGATGTCTTCAGAAGCAGGTGGGACAATGGTGCACGAGGCTGTAGGCCATGGACTTGAGGCGGATTTGGTCCAGCAAGGCCAGTCCGTATACAAGGATAGGATAGGCCAAAAAGTGGCTTCTCCTTTGGTGAGCGTAATTGATGATGCCACCATACCCGGTATGAACGGCTCTTTTAACTTTGACGACGAAGGAATAGAAGCCCAAAGGACAGTGCTCATAGAAGACGGTGTTTTGGTGGGATACATGTATGACAGATTAAGAGCTATGAAAGACGGTGTAAAATCCACCGGCAACGGTAGGCGCCAAAGCTATGCATATCCTCCAGTTGTGCGTATGACAAATACTTTTATTAAAAGCGGTAAAACAAATCCAGAAGATATAATAAAAGACACAAAAAAAGGCATTTTGGTAAAGAAAATGGGAGGCGGACAAGTAAACACTATTACAGGGGATTTTGTTTTTGATGTGATGGAAGGCTATATCATAGAAAACGGTCAGATTACATATCCAATAAGAGGAGCAACGCTTATAGGCAACGGCCCTAAGGCTTTGGAAGATATAGATGCCGTAGGTTACGACGAGGGTTTTGCAATAGGTACCTGCGGAAAAGATGGTCAAGGGGTACCAGTTTCAGATGCTCAACCCACCATAAGGATAAAATCTATGACCCTTGGTGGATGCGAGGTTTGTAGTGGATAAAATAATAGGTGTCAAACAACAAGAGCTAAACCTCAAATTATCCGAGCTAAATAGGGTTAAATATGAAATAAACGATTTAGAAATAAAGAAAAAAGATATAGAAAACGCTATGGACCTTTTAAACAAAGATGTATCCACATATGAAGAGTATATAGCAAATTTAGTGGCCTATCAAAAGCTCTATACAAGGTTAAAAGCTATAGAAAAAACGCTTAATGAGTTAAAACTGTTAGAGGAGGCTTTGGCTGAGGAGGCAAAAGATATTGTTAGAGATATTAAAGCTATGGAGATCATAAAACACAATAGACTAATTGAGCATATGAAAAAAGAACTTTACAAAGAAGAGATGGATGCTAGCTTTTTCTACAACCTAAAACATTTTTACATAGTTTTGATAACCTTGTTTTTGGCTTTTAACATAAAAACCTTTGGAGCACCGGCTTTGTATCAAAACGCTGAAAATCAAATAAACCAAGCTATCAACCAAGACCAACAAAACCTAAACATGCTTTTAGACCAAAAGCTTAAAAAGTTAGAACAGCAAAAGAAAGAGCTTCAAGCCCTTATAAAAAAGCAAGAAGAGCTCCAAAAGCTAGAGAAGAAGAAGCAAGAGGAGGCCAAAAAGAAAAAACAACAAGAAGAGCAAGAAATACAAAAGTATGTAAAAGTTGTAGCTGCTGCCGATAGCGACCAAGCGGGAGCCATGCTAAACGACGTAGACCCTGAGATAGCGGCTAAAATTCTTGTGATGCTACCATCAAGAAAAGCTGGAAGTATACTATCTGCGATGGATCCTAAAAAAGCTGCCCTTGTTACCGATTATATTATGACCCACAAAAAAGAACTAAACGCCATGAAAAAAGAGATTATGAACGCCAAAAACCAACCTCAAAATCAAAACACCCAACAAAATACACCAAATCAAAACCAACCCCAAAACTCTCCACCACCTCCACCGGGATAATTTATGAAAACCTTAGATAAAACCAACGAGAAACACATAGAAAATATTTTAAACAAGTATAAAGAGCATGAGGATGTTATAAACAAAGCGATTGATTTTATCTATCAAAAGCATGAAAACCAAACAAGAAAATCTGGAGAGCCCTACGTAAGCCACCCTATAGCAGTAGCAAGCATCCTCTCTTCCATAGGGATGGATTATTATAGCGTTGTGGCTGGGCTTTTGCACGACGTAGTAGAAGATACCGATACCACCGTTGATGAGATAAAAAGGGAGTTTGGAGAGCAAGTGGCTAGTTTAGTAGACGGTCTTACCAAGATAGATAAGTACAAGTTTTCTTCAAAAGAACAGGCAAAGGCTGAAAACTATAGGAAAATGCTTTTTGCCATGTCAAAAGATGTAAGGGTCATAGTTATAAAGTTAGCAGATAGATTACACAACATGAGAACCCTTGATTACATGCCAAGACACAAACAGCTTGAAATAGCAAAAGAAACCATAGATATATACGCTCCTATAGCTCATAGACTTGGTATATGGAGCATTAAAAAAGAGCTAGAAGACTTGTATTTAAAATACACGCATCCTGAAGAGTATGAAAAGATAAAAGCTTTTATTCAGAACATAAGCAAAGAATCAGAGGTTTACCTTAAAAAATACTTTATACCAAAGATAGTAGAGGCTATAAACGGCTTTTTTAAGGATAAAAAACCAAACTATACAATACAGTATAGGCAAAAGCACATATACAGCATTTATCAAAAAATTAGGCGTAAAAATTTAAAGCTGGAAGATCTGCAAGACATCCTCGGTATAAGAATTATAGTGGAAGATGTAGCAGAGTGCTATACTATCTTAGGGATAGTGCACAGCATATTTAGACCCATACCGGGTAGCTTTGACGATTACATATCACTGCCAAAACCAAACATGTATCAATCTCTTCACACCGCCGTTGAAGGTCCTAAAAAAAGAGTTGTGGAAGTGCAAATTAGAACTTACGAAATGCACGAAAGAGCTGAGAAAGGTATAGCGGCTCATTGGGCTTACAAAGAAAACTCTTCCACAAAAGACAACTCTATATTTGCATGGCTTAGGGATGTGGTAAACAGCATTAAGACAAAAAACGCCGATGAACTTATAGAGGCTGTTAAAGAAGAATTATTTGAAGATGAAGTATTTGTATTTACTCCAAAAGATGATGTTATAGTGCTTCCAAAAGGCGCCACAGTGCTTGATTTTGCATATTATATACATACAGATATAGGAAATCACTGCCAAAGAGCTATAGTAAACAACAAGATAGTGCCTCTTTCTTATACGTTGCAAAGCGGTGATAGGGTTGAGATTATAACAAATCCATCTCAAAGTCCAAAGATAGAATGGCTCAAAATAGTAACTACAAAAAAAGCAAAAACCCGTATTAGGCTTTTCTTAAAGGCAAAAGAAAAAGAGCTTGCCGTAGAAGAGGGTCAAAAAACCCTTTTAAAGCTTTCAGAGAAGCTGAGCGTAAGCTTTGAAGATATGGTAAAAAAGCTCACTTCACATTTTGATTTAAACGAGCAAGAACTTTTTGCAAACGTGGGCTTTGGTAAAATCCCAATAAACAGGGTGATAAAGCTATTTTCCAAAGAAAAAGAACAAAAACATATAAAGGATGAGGGCAAAGAGGGTTCTTTGAAGCTTGAGAACGTCTCAAACGTGCTTTTTAGCGTGGCTAAATGCTGTATGCCTATACCAGGCGACCCCGTCATGGGTGTTATATCAAAAAACGCCGGCATTGTTATACACCACGAAAAATGCCCAAACCTTCAATACGCCATTAGAAACATACCTCAAAAGGTGGTAAAAATAGACTGGAAAAATCAAGACAAACTATATACCACTAGGGTAAGAGTGCTGGCTTCAGATAGACCCGGCATACTCTCAGAGGTTTCTTCAGCTTTTGCAAAATCAAACATAAATATAATAGAAGCTTCTACAAAAACCAACAATCTAAACATAGCAAACATGGATTTTAAAATTCAGGTAAAAACCATAAAAGACTTAAACAAATCTTTTGACGAGATAAAATCTATAAAAGGTGTGGAAACCGTAAAGAGGGTATTTGGGTGAATTCTTTAGAAGTTTCTAAGAGCTTAGGTTTGATACACGAGGGAAAGCCTTTCTTGATAAAAGACGTGTTTTTTGATTCAAGAGAGCCAATAAAAGATGCCATGTTTGTAGCTATAAAAGGAGAGAAAACCGATGGTCACCTTTATATAAAAAACCTTCTTGACGAAGATATAGCCGGGTTCTTGGTAAGAGAAGACTTTGATTGTAAAGATGTATTGGCAAAAGGCAAATCTTGCTTAAAAGCCAAAGATACGATAAAGGCTTTGCAGGATATAGCCTCTTTGAAAAGAAAAAGCCTTAGAGCGAATGTTGTGGCGGTGGCTGGTTCTGCTGGTAAGACAACTACAAAAGAGCTTATAGCGCATGTCTTGCCCGGAAAAGTGCATAAAACTTACAAAAATTTTAACTCTCAGATAGGGCTTCCAAAAGTAGTTATAACAGCAGAAAGCGATATAGACTACCTGGTGCTGGAGATGGGGGCCACGGCTTTAGAAGATGTAAAAAAGCTAACCAACATAGCCAAACAACATATAGGGGTTATATCTTCTATAGGAGAAGAGCATCTTGAAAGTTTTGGTTCTATTGAAAACGTGGTAAGGGGAAACTTTGAGGTGTTTGACTCTCCAAATCTTTTGTCTGGTATTTACCCTAAAGCGTTTCACAGCTTTTATAAAAAAGAATACGGGCTTAGTTTTTGTAGATTTAGAGATGATGCCGATATAAGGATAAAAAATGTCTACATAGACGAAGAAGGTACGCATTTTGAAATAATGGGAACTCAGTTTACTATACCGGTCTTGAGCATAGGCGTAGCGGAGAGTGCAGCAGCGGCAGTTGGTGTTCTTTCTTCTCTTGGCATAGATTGGAAAGAGCTAAAAGATAGGTTTGAGAGTTTTAGGGGTGTGCAAGGGAGGATGCAGCTTATAAAAAAAGGACTTTTCAGAATAATAGACGACACTTACAACGCAAACCCTGTTTCTGTAAAAAATGCCATCCTTACCGTTGATAGTTTTAAAGATTTTAATAAGATAATAGTTTTGGGGGATATGCTTGAGATGGGAGAGTATTCAAAGGTTCTTCACGAGAAGGTGGGGGCTATGCTAAAATCTTCTCATATCAACAGCGTGTATCTTTATGGAAGCGATATGAAATACGCTTACGATGTTTTAAGATTTTCCAACAAAGAGGTTTTTTATTTTGAAAACCAAGAGGAGCTTTCTTCTTATCTTATTAAAAGCCTAAAACAAAAAACCGATACCCATACGATGATTCTAGTAAAGGGTTCTAGAGGCATGAAGATGGAAAACGTTGTAGATGAGCTTGCAAATAGGTTATAATATACATTGCTGTTGATAGGCATGGCATTTTAGTTTGTATATAGACGTTTGGAGGTTTATATATGGAAGATTTGGGAAAAGATGAAGTAGTGGTAGGAAGGTATATAGTAAAAACTCAAAAGTATTACTATTCAAAAGACCATGTATGGGTTTTGCTAAAAGGGAGCATAGCTAAAATAGGTATAACAGATTACGCTCAATTTCAGGTGGATACCGTAGAAGAAGTTAAGCTTCCAGGCGTGGGAGATTACTTTGAGCCACAAGATGTAATTTGTAGAATAGAAGGTTTGAAAGGGATGTTTGAGGTGCTGTCGCCTATTACTGGTACTGTAGAAAATACAAACTCTTACTTGGAAGACAACCCAAGCACAATAAATGAAGATCCATACGAAGAGGGCTGGCTTGTAGAAATTAGAATGTCTGACCCGCTTGAAATAGAAGACCTTATGTCTTCAAGCGAATATATAGAATATTTGGAAGAGCTCATAAGAGAAGATTCCGGCTCTGTGAGTATAATACACTCACCAGATATATTAGAAGAAGAGCCTTTAGAAGAAATACCGGAAGATGAGCTTGGATATGATGAAGAGCAGTGATTTATTTTATATTAAATAAATCTTCGTTGTTTTTCTCGCTGGAAAAGCTCAATACCTTTATGTATAAAACACCTTTTTGCGGCATATAAACATAGAAAGATTCCGGAGTTAAATTTCTTGTTAACCTTAGGATGACGTAGGATACATCTTTTACAATTTTTGATTTTGGTATAAAGAGTATATCGTAATAGCCATTCTGATAAGAGGTGAGTATAGGCCTGAATACGGTGGTTATATCTTTGTTTAGTATGCTTATGCCTTTTATCTCTTCGTTTTTACCTTTTACGTCGTAAGTGTAGTTTGAACTTTTGTTGTAGAGTATAGTGTTTTTGCCGTTGTATAGTATAACAAACTTGTTAGGCTTTTCGTATACAAGCTTTATTTTAAAAGGTGATTTGTTTTGAATATATGCCTCACCGTAAGATGTGATAGGTTTAGCGTAACCTATTGGGTAAAACTTTTGTTGGAAGCTTATTTTTATAAGCTCCATATGTTTTATCTTATTTAAAAATTTATCTACTATTCCGCCAAAAGCCAAAGACACTGTAAAAATAACAGCTAACATATATTTATATTTAAAGCGCATGAAACCTCCTTAAAAATCCTGACAATACTTCAAACCACGAGTATAACTCTTCAAACTTCACGCTCTCTATGTTGTCGTATGTTGTGTTTGATAAAATACAAGGGTAAGAACCAATCATAAGCGTTTTTATGTCTTTATCTTTAAAAGGAGCATGCAAGAAAGACATTGTTTTTGTTTTTAGGAAAAATATGTTTTGATTTATACTCTTTGCGTATTTGTAAAATTTTTCGCTCATATAAAGAGAGTTTTCACCATAAGCATCTTCATAAAAGCAGCTTTTGTTTGTCCAGCCCATGTTAAAAATAGATATTGCATAGTAAACGTGTTTTAGATTTTTGTCAATATGCTTTTTTACACCCTCAAAGTCGCAGTTATCTTCCTCTGTAAACAAGAACCTAAATCTAAAATCGCTGTTGTAATTTTTACAAAAAGATTGTGCAATGCCAAGCGACAAAGCTACCGAAGAAGCGCTGTATATAGCTCCGTAGCTGTCATCTTTTGAGCTTATAGAAGTAACGATGCATACTATAGGCCCTCTTCCTATATCAAAAGATATATTTTCTATCTCTGTTTGTTCTTCTTTAACGGGTTCTAAGGTTATGTACGTCAGCTCTTCGATGTATTCTAAGTCTTTGGAGCTCATAGAAAAAACTGGCATGTTGAAGTTGAAAACCCTTTGATAAAAACTTGTATCGATGGTGATTAGACTAAATATAACGGCTTTTGGTTTTATGTCGTTTATTTTGTCTTTATAAAGCTCTATATCTACTATATCTTTGATTAGCAGGATTGGAATATAACCTTCGAGGGTGTTTATATATCTTAACTTCTCTATCTCAACGATAAAAATTTTGCCTTCTACATGTTCTTTGAATTTGTTTAATATGTTTAGTTTTACAAGTTTTTTAGCTTTTAGAAAAAAATATGTAGGTATAGTTTTAGATTTAAGCTCTTCTATTTTAAGCGATAGGTTATTTTTTATGGCAAACTCTTTTATAAGATTTTTTGTATGGTTCGCCCCCGAAGAATTTATAGGCCTTGGATATTTTGATATCTCTTTGCAAACCTCATCTATAAATTTATGTGTCATATACTGGGGTAAGCCAGTGTCTATACCTTTCTATGTTGCCTCTTACCGCATCAAAGTATAGTTTTTGAAGCTTTTGAGTTGTGGGGCCTATATTTCCATCACCTATAGGTCTATTGTCTATCATGATTACCGGGGTTATCTCCGCTGCTGTACCCGTTAGAAACACTTCGTCAGCCATATAAAGCTCGCTTCTTGCTATAGACCTTTCTTCTACTTCTAAGAATAGCTCATTTTTTGCAAGCCTTATAATGGCTCTTCTGGTGATACCTTCTAATATGCCTTCGCTAAAAGATGGTGTAATAAGCTTTTTACCTCTTATTATAAAGATATTTTCACCAGAACCTTCGGCCACATTGCCTTGTTCGTTTAAAAGTATGGCCTCGTCATATCCAGACATCAAGGCTTCTGTTTTGGCTAAAGCGCTGTTTACATAAGCTCCAGCCACTTTCCAGCGAGAAGGTATAGAGTTGTCTGGATTTCTCTTCCAAGAAGATACTTTTGCATGGATGCCTTTTGAAGTGTCTAAATATCTACCAAACTTGTAGGTATATATGGCTATCTCTGGTGTAAAATCTTTAAGCTTTGGTGTTAGCGCCAAATCCTTAAAATATACAAAAGGTCTTATATAAGTATCTTCTCTTATTTCGCTTTTTCTCAAAATTTCTTTTGTAATTTCCGTTAGTTCTTCCGGGGTTTTGTTTAAGTTCATAAACATTGCTTTTGCGTTTTTTAAAAGCCTAGCGTAATGCTCATTTGAAAATAGTATGTAAAGCTGTTTGTGTTCTTCGTTGTAATATGTTCTTATACCTTCAAAAACAAGCGTACCGTAGTGTATAGAGTTGGTTTTGATGTTTATGTTGGCTTGTTCTACTGGTATTATTTTTCCTTCAAAATAAGCATACTCCATTTAACCACCTCTTAAAAAATAAAATAAAAATGCCGAAGGTGGGACTTGAACCCACATGCCCTTGCTAGCGGAGTTTTGAGCATCTCGTAACATGCTTTTTATCTTTGTCCCGC
>PNJC01000042.1 GCA_002878215.1 Hydrogenobaculum sp.
CTATTTCATCTAAAACATCTTCTGGAGGCAATTTTGCTTTTATGCTGTTGGGTGCATAATATTTTATAAGGTAAAACACGGCCGCTGCAAAAGCCACCGTAAAACCAGCATAACCTAAAAATGCCGTTAGCACGTGTATGTAAAGCCAGTAGCTTCTTAAAGACGGCATAAGAGGTTCTATATTGGGATCGGCTTTTAGCATGGCAAAAAGGTATATACCGCTTATAAAGAAAGCCACCACGCTGCCCATTAGCTTGTAGCCATACTTTTGTTCTATGTAAAGATAAACAACACCCACTATGAAAGACCAAAAGGTGAGAGCTTCAAAAAGGTCTGTCCAAGGAGGATGGAAGAGCCCCATTTTGTAGCTATCTAGCATTCTTGCTATCATAGCTGATAAGTTAAGCATAACTGCCAAACTCAAACTTCCAGTAGAAAGTTTAGAGAATAAGTTGTTTCTTAAAATAACAAAAGCAAAATAAACAAAAAAGGATACGGCGTATCCAAAGAAAGCAAGCTTATAAAGAAGAAGGTTGTTAAGACCAGAGAGTCCTAAAGCCAAAGATATGCCAACGCCCGTTAAAGCATACCATACGTAAGATGGTATATGAAAACTCTTTGAAGATTCAAGTTTAAGTTCTCTCATAAAAGCTCCTTAAATGTTGGATAAGCTTATTTTAAAGCTTTTCTGTGAAGTTTTCATGATTTTCTAAAAAATATCTTACATCTTCTATAATCCAATCTGGAGTTGATGCACCAGCGCTTATGCCTATAGTTTCTGCTCCTTCTAACCAAGATGGATCTATTTCGTCTTTTGTTTCTATATGATAAGAGCGCTCGTTTAAAGATTTGCTTATTTCGAAAAGCCTTTTGGTGTTCCCGCTATTTTTACCACCTATTATTATCATAACATCCACTATGGGGGCAAGCTCGTATATATCGGATTGGCGTTCTTCGGTGGCGTTACAAATAGTGTTTATCACCTTTAACTCTTTTACTTTTTTTAAAAGCTTCAAAACTACGTTTTCAAAAAATATTTCATTCTGAGTGGTTTGAGCTACTACTCCCACTCTATCTTCTTCTATATCTTCTACATCTTCAAAAGAATCCACTACTTTGTATCTGCCTTTTGCTTCCTCCAAATATCCTATTGTCCCGTGGACTTCTGGATGGTCTTTTTCACCCACTATTACTACGAAGTAGCCTTCTTTTGCAAGCGATACAACGGCTTCGTGGACAGCCTTTACATATGGGCAAGTAGCGTCTACAACCTTAGCAAACGTGTCTTTTAAAAATCTTTCCTTTTCTGGCGATATACCGTGAGAGCGGACTATTACTGTGGCATCTTTATCTATGTTTGTATCGGTGGCAGTTTTTATACCCATGTCGGAAAGTCTTTTTACTTCTTGAGGATTGTGTATTAGAGGTCCAAGTGTATAAACTCTATAATGCTCTTTAGCAGCTCTTTCTGCAAGCGTTATGGCTCTTTTCACGCCGTAACAAAACCCTGCGTTTTTTGCAATCAATACTTTTGGCATAGATTAATGGTATTTAAAACTAAAAGTATTGCAATGAAATTACTCATTATGATATATATTACATATCATATATAAACAAATGTAAAGAATATTTACTCATTGCTAATAATTACGTTTATGTTGCTTAAAAACATAAAAAACGTTAAAATATTTGCATGGAAACTAAGAAATTTTATAAACCATTACAGGCTTTAAGTCATCCTCTGGATGTAGTGAAAAATTTCACACCCAATTGGTTTACCCTTACGATGGGTACAGGTATAGTCGCTATAGACTTGCACAACTCCCCCTATCACTTTCCTTATATGATACCTATAACTAAGTTTATATGGGAGTTAAACATAGTATTTTTTGCCGTGATTTCGCTTCTTTTTATAGCAAGATGGGTATTTTTCTTTGAAGGTGCCAAAAAAATGCTTCATCATCCAGTTCAATCTATGTTTATAGGCGCTATACCCATGGGCTTTGCCACCATAGTAAACGGTTTTATATTGTTTGACGGCAACCTTCATGCTCATTTAGCCTACTATCTTTGGTGGATAGACGCGGTACTAGCTATAATAAGTGGATTCTTAGTACCGTTTTATATGTTTACAACCCATGAGCATAGCTTAGACAAGATGACTGGCGTATGGCTTTTACCAATTGTTCCATCAGAGGTTACAGCTGCTTCTGGTGGTTTTGTAGCTTCTCACGTTGATCAAATTCATGCTCAGTATATGATTTATACAAGCTACATACTGTGGTCTTTGTCTGTCCCTCTTGCTATGAGCATATTGGTTATTTTGTTTTTTAGATTGGCAGTACATGGTTTGCCGTCAAAAGATATGGCAGTTTCAATATGGCTAACGTTGGGGCCTATCGGTACCGGTGCTTTGGCAATGTTTTTACTAGGTCAGGCATCTTCTGGAGTGTTTTACGGCACTGAGTTTGAGCTTTTTTCAAGGCTTTTCTTCAGAGTAGGTTTTATGATAGGTATGCTTTTGTGGGCTTACGGCCTATGGTGGTTTGTTATGGCTATAATGACTACGTTAAAATATCTAAAAGAGGGGTTGCCCTTTAACATGGGATGGTGGGGATTTACGTTCCCGTTGGGAGTGTTTACGGCTGCTACCATTCAATTGTGGATTTTCACGGGTTTTGAGTTTGTAAAGATATTATCAGGCATAGAGATAATAATGTTAACTACTTTTTATACGATAGTTATGATAAGAACTATGCAAGGTGTATGGCATGGCTCGTTATTTAGAGCTCCTTGTCTGTCGGCTGAAACTGGCCTGCCTATAGATAAAGATAAAATGTTAAATCCAAAAATCTAATTTATGGTATAATATTGGTTTAAAACGATTTTTGGAGGTCAAAAGCCATGAATATTCAAGAGTTAGAGAAGCTCTATACCCCTAAGAAAGAGTATCCAAAGTTTAAAGTAGGTGATACCGTAAGGGTAAATTACAAAATAAAAGAAGGTGATAAAGAGAGGATACAGGGCTTTGAAGGTATAGTAATAAGAATAAAAAATAAAGGCCTAAACAAGATGTTTACAGTAAGAAAGGAATCTTACGGAGTAGGTGTAGAAAGAACGTTTCCATATTATAGTCCCAACATAGACAGCATACAGCTAGTAAAATACGGTAAAGTAAGAAGGTCAAAACTATACTTCTTAAGACAATTAAAAGGTAAAACTGCAGCACGTAAGATAAAAGAGATTAAACCATGGGAAAAAGAGGCCCACGAAAAGCTCAAACAAGAAGCCAAATCCAAGAAATCCTAATATACGAACATCAATTTTTGAAAAGGGGCTTAGCGTTGGCTTGTATAGATGAAGCCGGTAGGGGCGCTTTGGCCGGCCCTTTGGTGGTAGGTGCGTTGTTTGTGGATGATATAAGCGTATTCTACGAACCAGAGTGCTCTTTTATAAAAGGCGATTCAAAGAAATTAAGAGAAGAAGATAGGTTTTTGGCTTTTGATACGATAAAAAAATATTTTAGATACAGCATAGGCATAGCCACTCATGAGGAAATAGACGATGTTGGTATCATAAAAGCCACAAAACTAGCCATGAGAAGGGCTTTGGAAAAGCTCAAAGGTTTTGATATAGTTTTGTCAGATTTTATAAACTTAGAAGATTACGATTGCATACCAATAGTAAAAGGTGATGAGAAGAGTTTTTCTATAAGGCTTGCCTCATTGGTAGCCAAAGCCACCAGAGACACTATGATGAAAGAATACTCTTTGATTTACAAACCTTTTAGCTTTGATAAGCACAAAGGATACGGCACGAAGGAGCATATCCAAGAGATAAAGGCTTTTGGACTTTCTGATATTCATAGAAGAAGTTTTTGTTATAATATTTAGTTTAAGGAGGTTTTTATGAGAGTAAAAGGTCGCTCTTCCAAAAAGTTTAGGAAGAAAGTTTTAAAATTAGCAAAGGGATATAGAGGCCAAAAAAGTAGAGTTTACAGAAAAGCTAAGGAAGCTGTTATAAGAGCGCTAAAATATCAATACAGAGATAGGCGCCAACGTAAAAGGCAGTTTAGAGCACTCTGGATAGCTCGTATAAACGCAGCTTGCAGAGCCAACGGCATGACTTACAGCAAATTTATAAACGGTCTTAAAAAAGCTGGTATAAATCTAAATAGAAAATCTTTATCGCAGATAGCAATACTTGACCCTCAAGCTTTTAAAGAGCTTATAGAAAAAGCAAAACAGCATGTTGCTTGATAAAGATTCTATACTAAGGGAGCTAAACGAAGAGTTAGCTTCCGTTTCCTCTTTGCAAGACTTAGAAAAATTAAAGAGCAAATATCTAGGTAAAACAGGTGTTGTAAAAGAGCTTGCAAAAGCTATAAAAGATATTCCACCAGAAGAAAGAAAAACCTATGGAAGCCTTTTAAACGAGCTAAAAGAAACTGTAGAAGAGCTGTTTTCTCAAAAGTTTTCGTATTTTAAAAGCTTAGAAGAAAGAAAAAACTTATCAAAAGAATTTGTGGACCCTACACTTCCCACTACAAACCAGATAGGTAGCCTTCATCCTATTACCCTCACCCTAGATAGAATACTATATATACTAAAGTCTATGGGGTTTTTAGAGCAGCAAGGCCCAGAGCTTGAAAAAGAAGAGTACAACTTTGATATGTTAAATATACCAAAATATCATCCAGCCAGAGATATGCAAGACACCTTTTACGTAAACAAAGAAGGTTACGTTCTGAGGACTCACACCTCTCCAATACAGATAAGAACCATGCTTTCTAATAAACCACCGATATATATAACTGCACCTGGTAAAGTTTATAGAAAAGATGACGATCCTACCCACTCACCGATGTTTTTTCAGGTTGAAGGTTTAGCGGTAGATAAGCATATAAATTTAAGACATCTAAAGTATGTTTTAGATACTTTTTTGCAGTTGTTTTTTAACAAAAGCCTAAAAACCAGATACAGAAGTTCTTACTTTCCATTTACAGAACCATCCTTTGAAGTGGATATCCAGTGTGTGATATGTGAAGGAAGCGGTTGTAGGGTATGTAAACAAACGGGTTGGCTTGAGGTGATGGGGTGCGGAATGGTGCATCCAAACGTCTTAAGAAATTGTAATATAGACCCATCTTTATATACTGGCTTTGCTTTCGGAATGGGCGTAGAACGTCTTGCAATGCTTTACTACGGCATAGACAACATAAAGTTGTTTTACGAAAACGATGTAAGATTTTTAGCTCAGTTTGAACAATAAAATGGATAATAAAAAATTTAGTTTTTAACTTTTTGATGGTAAAATAATTGTATGAAGCTAAAAAGAACGGCAATTTTATCTTTGGGGGCATTCGTAGGTTTTACGCTTTTTTATATAGGTTTAAATCAATGGCAACATGAAAAAGAATCCACTGGCAAGATAAATATAGTTACAGCTTCTCCTACTCCCAATCAAAATGCGTCTTCTGTCTTACCAAATCCTCAAGCTCAAACATCTCAACCCGCTCCAACAAACATTCAACAACCTCAAAACCCATCCACGCAAACACCTCAAAACCAAGCCATTTCTCAACCTAGTTCTCCCACTCCCAGCCCATCAGCTCAATCCCCTCAAACATCAACACCAAAACCATCTGTTCAACCCCAAAAAATAGCTAAAAAACCAAAACCAAATGCTCCAAAAACTATTACACAGATAATAAAAAATAGTCAAAAAGAGGAAAATAGCGGTAATGTCTTATTTCAAATTGGAGCTTTCAAAACTCAAGTTGCCTTGCAAAGGGCCATATCAAAGGCAAGAGCTTTAGGTTTCGAGCCGATGGTAAAGCAAGAAAAAGGTTTTTATATAGTAAGAGTAATGCTAACAAATCCAAACGAAGGTATAAAACTTTTAACAGCGTTTCCAGGCGCTTTTAGAGTCCGTTGAATCTTCTTTTCATCACAAGCTTAATGATATTTGCAAGTTGGGTAGTCCAAGGTATATCCGGCTTTGGCGGCGGGGTTTTTATGGTTACACTATTGAGCCTTGTTATGAACATAAAATCCGCTGTGCTTACGTTTTCTTTTATTCAAGCTTTAGGACCTCTTAGCATTCTTTTGGTTAGTAAAAGCTATAAACCAAACATGAGAATGATATTTTATCTGATAACTGGTTCTTTTGTTGGTATATTTCTTGGCGCACATATCTTAAAAATTATAAGCGCTACCTATATGGAGATGTTTAGTGGGTTGTTTTTTATAAGCATAGGAATTTTTGACAGTTTATTCATCTTTAAAAATGAGCTTTTAGATTTAACTTCAAAAATAGAGATAAAACATGGATTTTTCGTTGGAGTTGTGTCTGGAGTGTTCTCTGGTATAGTAGGAATAGGGGGTCCGCCAGCTGCCATATATTTGAGAAATATTGTAAAAGAGTTTGATGAGTATAGATATCTCATATCTATTTACTTTGTTTTGATGGTAGGTATAAGGCTTTTTATATACTATATACTTCACGCCTTCTCAAATGTAAGATACGAATATATAGCGTA
Source organism: Hydrogenobaculum sp. (assembly GCA_002878215.1). GTDB lineage: Bacteria > Aquificota > Aquificia > Aquificales > Aquificaceae > Hydrogenobaculum. Next base: position 6,542 of record PNJC01000042.1, read on the forward strand.
TTGGGGGGTTGCTTCAGTAATGGGGCTCTGGACGGGTAGATTTATAAGCAGATTTATAAACAAACGATATCTTAACCTAAGCGTACCGTTTTTAACAATAATATGTGGTATACTTTTGATAGCAAAAGGTTTAAAGAGTTTTTAAAAGTTTATGCCTAATGTTATTGTTTTAGAGATTTAATATGATATAATATTTATATGAACAAGAAATCTTCTTTGGAGCTCCAATGGTTAGAAGAATTGTCCAAATTGGACAGCTTTGTCATCAAAACCCCAGTCCATAAACAGGAGTTTTGGACCGAGTGGCAGGAAAAATATTCCAAAGCAAGAATGGGACGCATAGCTTCTATAAGGATGTTGAGAAAAAAAGGGTTAGATGGTGATCAAATAAGGAACTTAAGAGATACTATCAACTTTTACGATAGCGTGCTTGATTATCTAAACGAATTTAAAAACATAGCCTTAAACGTAAGGGGTTTTTTCTTTACCACTGATACTTTTGAAATAGACGACGAAGATATAGACTTAGACTTTTAAGTGGATATTCCTATATTCTTAGTAGGTTTCATGTGTAGTGGCAAAACATCTGTAGGTAGAATATTGTCCTCAAGGTTAAACTTTGCCTTTATAGATGTAGATAAAGAGATAGAGAACCGTCTTAATATGACTATAGAAGAGGTTTTTGCTAAGAAAGGAGAACCTTTTTTTAGAGATTTTGAGATAAAGACGTTAAAGGATGTTTCAAAACCAAAAAGCGTGATATCTACAGGTGGTGGTCTTGGGGCTAGGGAAGAAGCTATGGAGTTTATGAAGCAGAAAGGTTTTGTAGCTTTCTTGGATGTATCTTTTGAAGAGTTTTACAACCGTTGCAAAGATTTACCAAATAGACCACTTCTTAGGAAGTCGTTAGAGGAACTTAGAAGCTTGTATAATAGAAGATACGACATTTACAGTATGGCACATCAACGTTTTGATGCTTTTAAAAGCCCAGAAACTATAGCAGAGGATATAATAAAACACTATGAGCAATTTAAAAGAGATATCAGAGCTTGTTAAGTTTGAGCATACTATATTTGCTTTGCCTTTTGGTATAAGTGCATTTTTGTTGTTAAGCCATGGTTTTGATTTATGGAAATTTTTACTTATCATAGTGGCGATGGTGCTTGTAAGAACAGACGCAATGACTATGAATAGACTATCGGATTTGGATTTAGACAAGCTTAATCCCCGTACCAAAAACTGGCCTCATGCTAAGGGTACAGTTTCAGAGCTTGAGCTAAAGCTAATAATTTTTGTTACCTCTTACTTGTTTTTGATTGTGAGCCTTATGCTAAACAAGCTTGCTTTTTTGCTTTCTCCTATAGTGCTTTTATCTATCTATATATATCCAAAAGCCAAAAGGTTTACATACATGCCACATATTTTTCTTGGTTTGGTTTATTTTCTTATACCTATAGGAGTAGATGTAGCTCTAAATAGCCACGTATCAGAAGAGGCTATAATACTTGGTTTTGCAATGGGATTTTGGGTGAGTGGCTTTGATATGCTTTACGCTCTTCAAGATTACGAGTTTGATTTAAAGCATGGGGTAAAATCAATAGCTGTTTGGCTTGGGAAAGAGAAAGCCATATATACCGCAAGGATATTTCATGTAATGACGTTTTTGTGTCTTTTGTGGCTTCATTTTATAGACAATAGGCTTGGAGTTGTATATCTCTTGGGTCTTGTTGGAATAGCTGGATTTTTAGTTTATGAACACAAGCTCATAAAACCAAACGACTTATCAAAGTTAAACAAAGCGTTTTTTACTGTAAACGGTTATATAAGCATTGTTTTTATGCTTCTTATAACACTATCTTTATGGATTTCATAAAAGCTGAGATATTAAAGGTTGCAAAGCTAAGCTTTAAAGAGGGTTTGGTGAATTCTTTTGCTGGGAATATAAGTTATTCGTATAAAAATTTTATGTATATAACCAAGAAAGGTTCTTTTTTTGGAGATTTAACAGAACAAGATATAATAAAGGTAAATTTAAATTCAAAAAGCTATTCACCAAAAGCATCTTCTGAGTTTTCGGTTCACAAAGCCATATATACAAATACAGGTAAGAAAGCTATACTTCACACCCATCCAAAATACGCGGTTCTTGCTTCTTTTTTCTACGATAACATTGTCCCGATAGACTCTGAAGGAAAGCTTATTTTTGAAGAAGCACCGGTGTTGGATGTCAATCCGCCGTCTGCTTCCAAAGCTTTAGAGGAGATCCTTTCTTTATATCTTAAGCGATATAACGTAGTGATAGTAAAAACCCATGGCGTTTTCGCCGCTTCAAGAACACTTATGGAAGCTTACGCTTACACTGGGGCTTTGGAGCATTCTTGTTTTATGCTTTTAAAAGCCAAAAGCATGATAAAATAAATCAATATGGATGATATAAGTAGATTTTTAGATGTGGCAAAAAACGCAGCTTTAATAGGCGGGGAAGTATTAAAAGAGTATTTTGGTAGTGTGCAAATATCTGATATAGAGGAAAAAGCCGAAAAAGATTTTGTTAGTTTTGTTGATAAAACATCCGAATCAAAGATAGTAGAGTACGTAAACTCAACGTTTAAAGACCATCAAATAGTCGGTGAAGAGGGAGCTTCTATAAACAACAGCCCTTATAAGTGGTATATAGATCCCCTAGATGGTACAAAAAATTATCTCATGGGCTTTCCTATATTCGCATGTTCAGTAGGGCTTGCTTATGAAGATGAGCCTATAGCTGGAGCGGTTTACTTGCCTTACTTTGATAAACTTTACTTTGCAGCAAAAGGTTTGGGAGCTTTTAAAAATGGAAAACCTATAAGAGTTAGCAGTAGGCGTATATTAAAGCACTGCAACATATGTTATGGGTTTCCATCTCGTTCAAAAAGAGATTTAAACAGCTATCTTCAAGCTTCAAAGGAGCTTTTTATAGAAGCCGCATCTATGAGGCGCCCCGGTGCCGCGGCGGTTGATATATGCTTTTTAGCAGAGGGTATATTTGATGGGCTTATGGAATTTGAGCTTCACCCATGGGATATATCGGGAGCTTTAATAGTGCTTTTAGAAGCAGGTGGGACTTATTCTTTAACCAACGGCCTCAAAAGTCCTACAGATATAGTGGCTTCTAACGGTTTAATACACGATTGGATGCTTGAGGTAGTGCAAAAAAATGTGGGGGTTAGCTATGAAGTATCTTGTAAGCGTTGATTTTTCAGATATCACAAATTTGGTGATAAGAAGCGCAAAAGTCTTTGCTACAAAACTAGATGCTCAGTTAGAGCTTCTTCATATAATAGCACCTTTTACATACCTTCCATATCCAGAAGGTCTTTCTATAGACATAGTAGATATGGATATTATCCAAAAAGCTGAAGAAAACGCGAAAAATTTAGCTTTGGAAAAATTGAACGCCTTGGTAGAATATCTTCAACCTGTTAAAGCTAATCCAAAAGTAATAGTAGATACACCGTTTGCTGAGATAATATCCCAAGAAGCCGAAAACAACAATATGGACGGTATATTTTTAGGTGGACACAGTAAAAACCTTATAGAAAAAATATTGGTGGGCAGCACTACTGAAGATGTTGTTAAGAACTCTAAGGTTAGCTCGGTAGTGATAAAAGCTAAGGAGATAGAGAAATTAGATCACCTTCTTGTAGCTTACGATTTTACCAACATATGCGATAAGATGCTAGATTTTATATTTGATACTTTTAAAAGCCTAAAACCAAAGATTACACTACTACATGTGGATAAAGGTATAAACATTCAGATATCTCCAGACGTATCTCAAACGTTAGAACAAAGCATAAACGATGCAAAACTAAAAAAACTAAACGATATAAAAAATAAGTTTTCTGAATTTTACAGCTTTTCATATGAAATAATAAATGACAAAGATGTAGCTAAAACGTTGGAAGAATTTGCCAACAAGATAAACCCAGATATTATATTTGTAGCCTCAAAAAGGCCTAAGCTTTTGGAAAGGATATTTGGCGGTGTTGAAGCTCTAAGGATATTAAGACAAAGTACTTATCCTTTGTACATATTTAAAACAGAGGGTTGATATGTTTAGAAAAATATTTTTATCACTTTTGTTTGCAAGCTCTTTAGGTTTGGCAAACCCATATTTTGATTATGCGATGTGTCATTATTACATAGATAACCCTCAGAAAGCTTATCCTTATTGCTCAAAAGCGCTGAAGGAACTTCCAACCCCAAGCGTGTTTGAAGATGTTATAAGTATGTACGTAAGAGCCCATTATTTAGAAGGTGCTATCTACGTGGCAAAGCTTTACAAAGATAGGTATCCAGATCTAAAAAGACCTTATATAGATTTATACACTCTTTATACCATGGCTAAAGACCATGAAAACGCAAAAAAGATATTGGAGGAAGCGCTAAGCAAATTTCCTCAGGACAATTTCTTTGCTCTAAATCTTATAACCACATACATACACGATGGAGAGATAAAAAAAGCCGAGGATATTCTGAATAGGTTTTTGGCTTTTAAAAACGAAAACGAAAAAGAGATATTTTACTATATTAGAGCACGTATAGAACTTGCACAGCAAAACAAAGAAAAGGCAATAGAGGACCTTAAAAAAGCTATAGAGTTAAAACCAAACTTTGATGAAGCCGTAGACACGTTGGCAAGTATATACGATCAAGAGGGCAGATATCAAGACGAAGAAAAACTTTACGAAGATATACTAAAAAAAGACCCATCAAATATAAGTGCATTGGAGCGATTAGGTAACCTATTTTTCAAGCTAGGCCTTAGTTACAAAGCTTCTGATATATATAAAAAACTTGCAGAACTAAATAAGAATAATCCAAACTATCAGTATCAGTATGCGGTATCGTTGCTCCAAAGCATGAGATACGATAAGGCTATATCGGTTTTAGCTCCTTTGTATAAAAAAAATCCAAACAATAAACCCATTGCTTACCTTTACGGACTAGCGTTGGAAGCTGCTCATAAACCGGTGAAAGCCCTTGAAGTATATAAAAAGCTTCTTCAAATAGATAAGAAAAATCCAAAGCTATACGAAAGAATAGCAAGTATTTTAATAGACGAAGGTAAATACAACGAGGCCATGCCTTATATAGAGAAAGGTTTAAAACTCAATCCTTTAAGCTCAAAACTTTACATATTTAAGGCTATAATAGCGGCTAGCCATCGTCATTACATAATGGCAAAAGTATACGCAGATCAATCTATAAAGCTAAATCCTCATGATTATAGAAGCTATTTTATAAGAGCTATGATTGAAGATAAGCTACATCAAATAGACAACGAGATAAATGATTTAAAAAAGGTAGTTGAGCTAAAGCCAAACGATGCAGATATGTTAAATTACTTAGGTTATACTATGCTTATTTACAACAAAGATATAAAAGAAGGGATGAAGTATGTGAAAAAAGCCGTGGAACTTTCTCCTAAAAACCCGTCCTATCTTGATAGTTTGGCTTATGGGTACTTCCTTTTGCATGACTATAAAAAGGCTTTAAAATATGAAGAAGAAGCTTACAAGCTAAATTCAAAAGATTCTGTAATTATACAGCATCTTGGTATGATAAAACTTATGTTAGGGCAACCAAAAGAAGCCAAAAAGTTGTTGTTAAAAGCTCTACACATAGTAAACAAAAAAGGAGAAGAAGAACCGGGCCAAAAGAAAAAGATTCTAGAGTTTTTAAAAGAGATAAAATAAGATTATGAGGATAGAGGACTTAACAAATTTTCTAAAAGGCGGTAATCAAGAGAGAATTGTTAAAACGATAAAAGAAGATGTACCTTCTTTTGAAGATGCGTTAAAATCAGAAAACTCTCAAGAAACCAAATCAAAGTTTATTCCTTTTGTGAAAGACGGTTTTATGTCAGACAACTCTTCTTTAATAGAGATGTTTAAATTTTTTGATATGGTTAGTGCTAATCAAGATCCTTCTCCTTCTCCTCATCCTCCTCCTCCAGACAATGAACACTACAACAGCTTAAAACATCTCATCACAGATAA
>PNJC01000037.1 GCA_002878215.1 Hydrogenobaculum sp.
GTATTATATCACATACAAATCTCTAAAAGCCTAAAAATTTACCTTCTATTAATTCTATTAGGTTTTTGCAAACTCTGTGAGCTTTTACATCAAGCCTATTGGTGCTTGAAATCAAGATCGAATACATACCTAAGTTTGATGCAAACTCCATATCTTCTTTGGAATCCCCTACCATTATGGATTTTGAAAAGTCTATATCTTTAAAATCTTCTTTGGCTTTTAGACCCATACCAATATTTGGTTTTCTACAGTTGCATTTTTCTTTTTCGTAGTCGTGAGGACAGTAGTATATAGCATCTATTTTTATGTTGTTTTCTTTGAAAATGCTTAACATATGATTGTGTATATGGTGTAAATCTTCTTCCGTCATAAGGCCTCTTCCTATGCCCCTTTGGTTTGTGACTATTATAATTCTTCCAAAGACTTGGCTAAGCCTTTTTAAGGCCTCTAAAACCCCATCTATTAGTTCAAACTGCTCTATGGTCCTTACATAATCTTTTTCTATCTTTTTGTTTATAACCCCGTCTCTATCAAGAAACAAAGTCCAAGTTTTATCTACTTTTAAGCTCATGTTGTGCCTTTTCGTAATCTTCTGGTACTCCTATGTCTATAAAATATCCCTCAAAAGGGACTCCGTAAAACGATTTTTTGCCAACCAGCTTTTCTAAAAAATCTCTCTCAAAAGAAAATTTATCTGGAAAATTGTTTAAATCTTTTTCCAAGTCTCTGTTTACAAGATATATACCACCATTTATAAGACCGATATTTTTAGCTCCCTTTTCTTCAAAACCGGTTATTTTGCCATCTTCTCCCATATTTACAGTGCCATACCTATCAAAATCTTTCATATATTTTAAAGCCATCGTCAAAAGACTTTGTTTTTCCATATGAAAATCATAAAAGCTTCTCAAATTTATATCAAAGTAAGTATCTCCATTTAGGATAATTATATCTTTTGTTTTAGTAAGCCTTAGAGCTTTTTTAATGGCTCCCCCTGTGCCTAATGGCTCATCTTCTTCTGAGTAATAAATGTTTAGGCTTTTGTAGTAGTTTCCAAAATAGTTTTTTATATACTCTTTTTTATACCCTACCGATAGTATCACATTTTTTATATTAAAAGCCTCCAAAAACTCTAATATATATTCTAAAAAAGGCCTATCGTTTACAAGAGCCATTGGCTTAGGTCTATCTGAAACTACGTTTTGTAACCTTGTGCCAAGTCCTCCTGCCAAGATTATGGCTTCTTCAAGCATTTTTAAATAGCTCTGATTCTACTATCTCGCAAAGGATATGACCTATGGTTATATGAGCTTCTTGAATCCTTGGGGTATCGTTAGACGGTACTGCTATAAGATACTGGCAAATATCTTTCATTTTGCCACC
>PNJC01000030.1 GCA_002878215.1 Hydrogenobaculum sp.
TTGAGCCTTCGTCAATTTATCTACCGGCATAATTATTATAATAAATCATTTTTATTTATATAGCAACATATTAATCTGATTTGAAAAACAACCACGCATTATCACCGCCTTTTGGGAATCTTATAAGATGATACTTGCCTTTTAATTTGTTGCCATTTAGTATAAAATCGTATTTTTTATCTGTTCGTTCTAAAAGCTCAAAGGTACCTTTGTCCCAAATTTTTACTACACCAGCCCCATATTGGCCCTCTGGTATTATTCCTTCAAAGTTTGCATATTCCAAGGGATGGTCTTCTGTTTGTATTGCCAATCTTTTTATATTTTTTTGGGTAGGTGGTTCTTTTGGTATAGCCCAAGATTTTAACACACCATCTAAAGCCAGCCTAAAATCCCAATGCAGATGAGAAGCATGATGCTCTTGTACTACAAATATAGGTTCGTGGTTTTCTACTACGCTCCATTGAGGTTCTGGTGTTTTTGAAAAATCCCTCTTTTTAGAATAATCACTCATGATATTATATCAAGCATTTTTTTGACCGCTTCCTCCAAGCCAAACAATACCGCATTTGATATTATAGAATGCCCTATATTGAGCTCTTCTATAAGCTCTTTTAAATCCAAAACAAGGTGTATATTTTGATAAGTTATGCCGTGCCCTGCGTAAACATTCAACCCTAACTCCCTTGCTAAGGTTGCAGCTTTTCTCAATCTATCTTTCTCTTCTTCTAAAAGCCTAAAATCTCTCTTATGAAAACTTTCTGCAAATCTTCCAGTGTGTAGTTCTATCGCATCTGCGCCTGCAAATTTCGATGCTTCTACTTGCTCAAGGTCTGGGTCTATAAAAAAAGATACCTCTATTTGATTTTCTTTAAAATCTTTTATATAGCTTTTCAAATAATCTATGTTTGACAATATGTCTAATCCGCCTTCGGTGGTTATCTCTTGTCTTTTTTCTGGCACAAGAGTAACTCTTTGAGGTTTTACTTCTAATGCGATAGCTTTTATTTCTTCTGTAGGAGCCATTTCAAGGTTTAGTGGAATTTCTACCAAAGTCCTCACCAACCTTACATCTTCATCTTTTATGTGTCTTCTATCTTCTCTTAAATGCATTGTGATTTGGTGAGCACCAGCTCTTTTTGCTATAAAAGCAGCTTCCAATACAGATGGTTCAAAAGTTTTTCTCGCTTCTCTAATAGTAGCTACGTGATCTATGTTCACGCCTAGTCTCATAGTTATTCCCACTCTATTGTAGCCGGTGGTTTTGAAGATATATCGTAAATCACTCTGTTGATACCTTTTACTTCTTGTATTATTCTCCTCATCACATGTTCTAAAAATTCATAAGGAAGCTTTGACGGTTCTGCGGTCATTCCGTCTTGGCTATCTACCGCTCTTAAAGCTAAAACCTTTTCGTATGTTCTGTTGTCTCCCATTACCCCCACAGATTTTATTGGTAAAAGCACAGCAAAAGCTTGCCATGTCTTATCGTATAAATCCCACTTTTTCAACTCTTCTATAAAAATAGCATCCGCTTCTCTTAGTATGTTTAAATCTTCTTCTTTTACATCTCCTATTATTCTTATTGCAAGCCCTGGACCAGGAAATGGATGTCTATATACCATATCTTTTGGAAGACCAAGCTCTAAACCTAAGGCTCTTACTTCATCTTTGAAAAGCTCTCTCAATGGTTCCAAAAGTTTTAGATTCATTTTTTCTGGAAGTCCTCCAACGTTGTGGTGAGACTTTATTTTTGCTGATCCATGGATACCAGCGCTTTCAACAAGATCTGGATAAAGCGTACCTTGAAGCAAAAACTCTGCGTTGTATTTTTTGGCTTCTTCTTCAAAAATCTCTATAAAAGTGTTTCCTATGATTTTTCTTTTCTGTTCTGGGTCTTCAACGTTTTTAAGCTTTTCTAAAAACAAATTGCTTCTATCAAGCGCTACTATATTAAGACCAAGTTTTGTAAGATTTGATATTACTTCCTTTGACTCGTTTTTTCTAAGAAGTCCATGATCTACAAAAATACACGTTAGTCTATCACCTATGGCTTTGTGGGTTAAAACAGCAGCTACGGCAGAATCTACACCACCGGAAATAGCGCATATTACCTTTTTATCCCCAACCATCTCTCTTATCTCTTCTATTTTATGCTCTTTGAAGCTTTTCATATTCCAGTTTGGTTGGCATTTTGCTATATCAAACAAGAAATTTGACAACATCTCTTTACCGTATTCGGTGTGATAAACTTCCAAATGAAATTGGACACCGTATATTGGAAGATGCTTATGTTTTATAACAGCGTTTTCTGAGTTATCAGAAAAGCCTATAGACTCAAAATCCTTTGGCAACGTGTATACTTTGTCCGCATGGCTCATCCAAACCACGGTATGCTGTGGTATATTTTTGAAAAAATCGCTAGGTTTAAAATCTAAGTATGCCTTACCATACTCGTGTTTATCTGATTTTTCCACTATTCCACCAAACTCATAGGCTATTAACTGATGCCCATAGCATATTCCCAATATTGGTATTCCAAGCTCATAAACCCTCTTGTCAAGCTTTGGTGCATTTTCCTCGTACACCGAGTATGGGCCTCCAGAAAATATCAAAGCGCATGGCTTTTTTGCAATTATCTCTTCAATTTCTATATCTGGTGAAACTATCTCGCTATAAACTCCTAATTCTCTTACTTTCCTAGCTATAAGCTGTACATATTGAGACCCAAAACTAACTATCAGTACGGAACTTTCCAATTTTTTACCCTTACAATATGAACTTATATCATCAGCCTTTCTAGTTCTCTTTTCTTAAGTATCTCTATATAGCCTCTTTCCGTATGTATTATACCCTCTTTTTTCCATTTGCTCATAATACGTATAGCTGTTTCTACGGTGGTACCTGTCATTTCTGCTATATCTTGACGAGTTATTGGTATTTCTATTGATATTTTGCCACCTTCTTTTTCCTCACCTACCGACTTTGCCAGTTCTAACAGCACTCTTGCTATGCGCTCTTCTACTCTACCAGAAGCTATGGATTTTAATATATCGTAAGCGTACAAAAGATTGTGAGTAGCATCACAAGTTACTTTTACAGCAAAAGCTGGATATTTAATAGCTAAATTTATAAAATCTTGGTTTGAGAGATATAAAACAGATGATTCTGTCATAGATTGAGCTGTGTAGGTAGTTTTTATCTTTGACTTTATGCTTGACCCGCCCCACTCAATCCATCCAAAGGTATCTTTTGGAAATACGAGCCTTACTATAATTGTACGGCCGTCCTGGGTTTCTTTTATGAGCTTGACGATGCCATCCATCAATATAAAAAGCCCAGGTTCAGATTCCTCTTCAAAGAATATATATTCGTTTTTCCTATATTCTCTCATATTCAGAAGACTTGCTACTTCCTTTATTTCGTCGTTAGACATATTTTCAAATATGCTAACGCTTTTCAGAAACTTTATTTTCTGATCTATGGTGCTCTTAGGCTTTTCCATTGTTTCCATATGTACCTCCAAAAATAATATAAATTAGTGATATAACCATATGATTATACCATCATATACTAAATTTATGCAAAGAAAATATTTTTTCAAGATATTCTTTTATGGTGACATCTCCTCCTCGTGGTTCATCGAGTATACTGGTATATATTTGTGGTTCCATAATATCATCGAAATCTTCATAATCTACAGACTCTAAAAGCAACTTTGCCTCTTTTGTGACTTTTATAGATTTCACATCAACACCTTCTAAATGAAGCCATATCAAAGACCACGCTCTGGCAAGACTTATTGGATTGTATCCACCACCTCCAAGCAAAATAAATTTCTTTGTATATTTTTTTATTATATCTATTGCTTTTACATAAATGTTGTTTGATAAGTAAAATTTTGATAGATAATCTTCTTTTACAGCATCAACACCCATTTGTATTACAAAAACCTCTGGTGTAAATTTTTTTGTGGCTATTTCAATAGCTTTTTCTAAAGCGTACAAGAAATCGTTATCGTTAATATTCTTTGGAAGAGGTATGTTCATGTTAAAGCCAAAGCCTTCACCTTTTCCCAATTCATCTGCATATCCAACGTGGAAAGGAAATGCATACTCTGGAGATTGGTGCAAGCTTATTAAAAACACATCAGCGCTGTCGTAAAAAGCCTCTTGAACACCGTCTGGATGATGAGCGTCTAAATCTATATACATTATCTTCTTAAAACCATGTTTTTGTAGATGCAATATGCTTATGACTGGATCATTTAAAAAACAAAAACCGTTTGCCCGTGATTTCATAGCGTGATGCATTCCACCTGCTGGATTAAACACTACAAATTCATTCTCGGTTTTATAGTTTTTAATATAAGATTCTACGGCTTGAATACTAGAGCCAGTTGCCAACAAAGACCCTTTCCACATCCCAGCTGATACAGGGTTTTCTATAGTTCCTATAGCATATTTTTCTCTTATATAATTGGTTGCTTTCATTGTGTTATCAGCTTCTATAAGAGCGTCTATGTAATCTCTTGTATGGAAAATAAGCAACTCTTCTATCGACGCATTTCTTCCTTCCAAATAATCAACATCAAAACCAAGCGCCGTAAGGTAGTTTATCATAAGGGAAACCCTAGGCACTCTCAGCGGATGATTTTTAGGGTATCTTAATTCTTTATACTTTTCGCTAGCTATTAAAATGTTCACACTGTCAAAAGCCTAAAAATAAAAATGATTTATTTACCTAGCCACTGGTCTAGCTGCTTTTCACTGCTTGGAGCTCCTGGATGCATTTTGCCGTCCATACCTATAATAGTAGGTGTACCTTGAACACCAAGCTTCATAGCTTCTTGCATAGAGTTTTTGATAAAAGCCTCTCCTTCTGGACATTGAGATAACGGTGCTTTTGCATTGTAAGCAGCGTGTAGGCTGTTCCATCCTTTTTTGTTGCACCAAAGCCCTACAGCAGATTGGAAAGCCCCTGGATGTATTGGTAGTGGGAAAAGTATTACTCTTACTTCTACGCCATTTTTATCAGCCCATTTTTGTATAAGAGGTTCTGCCTCGTGGCAAAATGGACATTTAGGATCAGTGATTAGATATATATATTTGTCTGCTGGCGGCGGATTTGTTCCAAAGTAAGATTTTCCTTTATAATAACTAAAAGCTACATACTGATTTAGCCCTGATTCTTCATTTTTGCTTACTTTTAAGAATTGATTCATGGTTTCTTGTGTAAGGTTTTGCCTTGTTATAGCATTTAGAAGCTGGCCAGCTATAAAGTAGTTTCCTTTTGGATCTGTATATATTACGGTTGGTGACCCACCATTTATTTTAATAACAACTTCACAAAGGCCTTTTATTTGTTGTAAAGGTTTTTCTGCTACTACTTGGACTTTTGCACCTGGTGGTGTAAAGTGCCCAACATTTGTAACTATAGTATTGTTAGACGGGCATTTTGTAGCTTGAAGTTTACTGCAAGCATTTAAGCCAATGCCGGTAGTAGCAACTGCAAGTGCAAGTATGCCGTATTTTGCTAAGCTTGACTTCAAAAATTTAGCTTTTTTAAATTTAATATTCATAATTACCTCCGCGCAACATTATATCAGTATAACATGAAATTTATGTGATTATCTAAAAAGTGTTTTATGAAGCTGTTTTTGCCGGTTCTAACAGATGTTCAGATATTTTTATATGTTTTATGGCTTCTTTTACAAATTCAACATTTAATTTATGTCCACCCATGTAAGAATATATATTCGCTGAGAATCTTACACCGGTTAGATACAAATCTCCTATTAAGTCTAGGACTTTATGGCTTACGGGTTCATGAGAGTGCCTCAGTCCACCTTGGTTTAATACACCTGTATCCGTAAGGACTATGTTGTTTTCCAAAGAACCACCTTTTCCAAGACCTAACTTTCTAAGCTTTTCTATGTCTTCTATATGACAAAACGTTCTAGCGCTTATAAGCTTTCTATCTACGTGTGGCTTTTCTAATAAAGAGTTGTAATTATAGGATTGATGCTTTAGAAAATTTCCAAAAAATCCCTCAAATGTAATAGACAAACTTTTTTGGGGTTTTGCCATTATATATTTGTTGCCCTCTGAAACTCTTACAATATTTGAAAGATAGCCAAAATATTTAGGAGCATCTTGAGCTACTTTGTATTTTTCTAAAAGCTTAAAAAACTCACAAGCGCTGCCGTCCATAATAGGAGATTCTTCAGAATTTACAAACTCCACTATTACATTATCTATATCTGCTAAATATAGGGCTGCCATTATATGTTCTATAGTTCTAAAAGTTACTATACCGTTTCCTATAGACGTTGAATTTGAAGTATCTACTACATTTTCTACATGAGCTTTTACTTTATAAGCGTTTCTCATAAATGTTATACCTGTATTTTCTTCCGCTGGATGGAACTTTATCTTTGATATTGCGCCTGAGTGTATACCTATACCCTCTAATGTAAAAGAATCAGATATTGTATTTTGTAAAAAACACTCGTTTCTCATACAAAGTAATCTAAGCAAATTATGTGCCAATAGATGATATGTATTTTGCTATAGATTCTACGCTTGGCTTTTGCGGAACGTAAGTTACTTTAAATCCTTCATTTTTGATAGCATCTGCCGTAGTGTTTCCTATGGCAAATATATCTTTCTCGTTTAAAATATATTTGTAATTTTGCAAATTTTTTAAAAATCCTAAAAAAGCCGAAGGACTAGCGAAAAATATTCCATTTACTATCTTAACAACCTCTAACACCTTGCTTATATCGTAAATCTTATGCTTAGTTTTGTAGGCTTCTAATATGAAAATATCTTTGTTTTTTACCATATTCTTTATATCTTCTGGAAGTTCAAAGTCTGTCCTTATCCAAAGGGTTTTACCACTTACTATAGGTATTATCTCTTTTATTGAATCTCTAACAACTAATTTTTTCGTGTTGTAAAATCCCAAGAAGAACTCTTTCGTTTTTTCTCCCACAATATATATATTGATGTTTGCATTTTTGCAAATATATAAATTTTTAAAAAATATTTCCACAGCTTTTCTGCTGCTAAAGATTATACTTTCAAAATCAAAGCCTTTTAATTCAAACTCTTTCGGTATTGTTTCTATCATAGGTAAGCTTATGGTGTTTATGTTGTAAGAAGAGAATATTTTTTTAGATTCTAAGTTTTTCTCTTCTTCTCTTGTGAGAAGCAAGTTATACATTGTATATGTCTTTTGATAGTTTGGAGAGAATACCGTTTATAAAAGAAGGCGTTTTTTTATTACCATAGTTGTTTGCAATTTCTACATAATCTATGATAGCTTGTATGTTTCTTTTAGGTTTTATGTAAATAAATTCTGTGAAAGCTGTCCTTAAAATAGCTTTTTCTATACTACCCAAATCATCAAGAGTCCAATTTTCAAGATAAGAGGCTATTTTCTTGTCTATACTTTCTATATTTTCTTCAAACTTTTTCGTTATAAGTAGTGCATATTTTTGACTATCTTTTTTAAGCGGTGGTTCGCTCATGTTTATAATTTCTTGAGCTATGGTAGCTATTTCTCCACCGCTTATATCCCAAGCGTAAAGACTTCTAAAGGCTATTTCTCTTGCTCTTGCTCTTATTTCTTTCATTATAAGCTCCAATAAAGAAAACCGTTTTTTAAGAAAATATCTTTGTTGTATAAGCTTTTTATATCTATCAAAATTTTTGGGCTTTTAGTAATATTTTCGTAAAATCTTATATCGTATTCTCCAAAAGCGTTATGCTTTACCGCTACCACTATAGCGTCGTAAGGTGCCTCTTCATAAGGGTCTTGTAAAAGTTCTATACCATATTCTTTAAACACCTCATCTTTATATACGTAAGGGTCGTATATGTATGTATTTATACCAAACTCTCTGAGTTCGTTGTATATATCTACTACTTTTGAGTTTCTTATGTCTGGGATATTTTCTTTAAAAGAAAGCCCAAATATGATTATCTTTGAAGATTCTATTTGTTTTTTTGCTTTTATTAAAAGCTTTAAAATATTTTGCACCACAAAGTTTGGTATATTGTCGTTTACTCTTCTACCAGAAAGAATTACCTCTGGGTGATGGCCTAACTCTTGAGCCTTGAATGTAAGATAGTAAGGGTCTACGCTGATGCAGTGCCCTCCTACTAAACCTGGTTCAAACTTGAGAAAATTCCACTTGGTAGCCGCAGCTTCTAATACATCTTTTGTATCTATTCCTATTTTATGGAAAATCATTGATAGTTCGTTCATCAGTGCGATGTTTATATCTCGCTGAGTGTTTTCTATAACTTTAGCAGCTTCTGCAACTTTTATGGATTTCGCCTTAAATATCCCAGCTTTTACAACCTTAGAGTATATTTCAGATATTATATTAAGACTATAATCGGTATCTCCAGAAACTACTTTTACTATATTTTCAAACCTGTGCATTTTATCACCAGGATTTATGCGTTCTGGTGAATAGCCCACAAAGAAATCTTTTTTCCACGTAAGCCCTGATTCTTTTTCTAAGATAGGCACGCATTCTTCTTCCGTTAAGCCTGGATATACCGTAGATTCATACACCACTATGCTATCTTTTTGTAAATTTCTCCCAACTATAGTAGATGCGCTAAATATAGGTTTTAGGTCTGGTACCTTGTGCTTATCTATAGGTGTTGGTACCGTGATGATAATAAATTTACATTTTTTTATATGCTCTTCGTTGGATGTAAAAAATATGTTGCTATTTAGAAGTTCTTCAGAAGTAGTCTCCTTCGTTCTGTCTATACCTAATTTTAGTTCGTTTATCCTTATTTGGTTTATATCAAAACCTATTACGTTAAAATGTTTTGCAAACGCTACCGCCAATGGAAGCCCTACATATCCAAGCCCTACTACGCATATTGACTCTTTTTTGTTTAGGAAATCTTCCGCTTTTATCATGTCTTCTTGATTATTGCAAAATGCTTTTTACCTACTTGAACTCTTAGTTCGTTTTCAACAACTATTTCTTTGTTTGGATCTGTTATCTTCTCTCCGTTTATTCTTAGTCCTCCTCCAGATATTATTCTTCTTGCTTCGTTGTTTGAAGGTGCAAAACCTATCTTTACTATAAGTTCGTAAGCTTTTAAAGAATCTTTATCAGAAAAGCTAAATACTGGTGCATCTTTTGGAAACTCTTTTTGGGAAAATGTTGATTCAAAAAATTCTTTTGCTTCTTTCGCCTTTTCTTCTGAATGAAATCTCGATACAATTATGTATGCAAGTTGTTTTTTGGCTTCCATAGGATGCATAGCTTTTATCTTCTCTATCTCATCTGGGGTCTTATCGGTGAGCAAAGTATAATAATCGTACATAAGCTCGTCAGATATGCTCATAATTTTCCCAAACATATCTTTAGGGTCATCTTTTAAGGCTATGTAGTTGCCATAGCTTTTTGACATTTTCTTTACACCGTCTGTTCCTACTAAAAGCGGCATCGTAATGCATACTTGTTTTTCTAAACCGTAATCTTTTTGAAGTTCTCTTCCTACAAGCAAGTTAAACTTTTGATCAGATCCTCCTATCTCTATGTCTGCTTTTAATACTACAGAGTCGTATCCTTGAAAAAGTGGATATAAAAACTCATGAATGTGTATAGGAGAACCTTCTTTGTAGCGCTTCTGAAAATCATCTCTTTCTAGCATTCTTGCCACTGTATATTTTGAAGCGAGGTTTACTATATCTTTTGTTGTCATAGTGGATAACCACTCGCTGTTGTAAGCAATTTTTGTTTTATCTTTGTCTAAAATCTTAAAAACTTGTTCTTGATACGTTTTTGCATTTTCCAACACCTCTTCTTTAGAAAGAGGAGGCCTTGTTTCGTTTCTTCCTGTGGGGTCTCCTATCATCGCTGTAAAATCACCTATTAAAAATATTATTTCATGGCCTAAATTTTGAAAGTCTCTTAGTTTTTGAAGCAAAACCGTGTGCCCTAAGTGCAAATCTTTCGCCGTAGGGTCAAAACCTGCTTTTACTACAAGGGGTTTACCCTTTTTTAACTTTTCTATAAGCTCTTCTTTCTCTATAATTTCTACAGTTCCTTTTTGTATAATCTCTAACTGCCTTTGTATATCCATGGTTATATATTATACCTGTTTTTGGCTTTTAATATGCTATAATATGTTATTAGCCCTGGTAGCTCAACTGGATAGAGCATGGGACTACGGATCCCAAGGTTGCGGGTTCGACTCCTGCCCAGGGCGTTTCAGAAGAACGATCCAAGCACAAAAGATATTTTTTCTCTTGCTGTATCTCCTGGAACTGGCTTTGTTTTAAAAGCAAGATCAAGTCTTACTGGCGCATAAGCTGTTATAAATCTTATACCTACACCGTAGCTTCCCAGCCAATTGCTTGGTTTTAGACCAGACCAAGAATCAGCACCTCTACCTGTATCGTAAAATGCATCTACGTAGAAAATATTTTTATATAGCGGATAATCTGCTTCAAAGTTTAACACAATTTCCCTTGTAGCACCTATTGGTTCAGCTGCTGAGTCAAGAGGACCAGCGTAACCGTAGCTATAACCTCTTATCGTATAGTCACCACCTACAAAAAATTCATCATCCAAAGGTACAACCAAATTTGAGTATGCTTGAGCCCAGCCAGCAGTCTCTCTTGCTGAGAATATTGTACCAGTGTAGAATATATGGTCTTTTATAAAGTTTGCGTTTGAAAGCACTAATTTTTGAATTTTTTCACTACCGCCAAGCACTGGTAAAGCAATTGTGTATGTTAAAGATTGTATAGAGCCCTTTGAAGGAAACAGGTAGTAGTCTGTGGTGTTGTGTGAAACAGAGAATATCAATTTTCTTGCTTGCCAAGTGCCTGCTTGGGATTGGATTACCGGCGGAGTTGAAGACGATATATCAGAATACGTTACTTTTTGTATGCTTGAGCCTAAACTTGCATACCAATATTCACCAAACTCTTTGGTAAAGGTTAAGTCAAAGCCAACCCTTTGAACGGTATAGTCTGTGTAATAAATTTTTGTATCGTACAATGATCCAGTTACATCTATCGGCTTGTTAAACAACCATTTATGTGTATAACTTATTGAGTCGTTTTCGTAGTTTGCACCGTATGACAAAGATATGCCAGCTATATCGCCAGTACCTAGGAAATTACCTTTCCTAATGGATGCAAATCCGGCAAGACCAGTTACCTGATTGTAGCCAAGACCAACTGAGAACTGACCTGTATATCTCTCTTGAATTTTTGTATATATATCGTCAAAGTTATCTGGTTTTGGCACTGGTACTATTTGTACGTTGTCATAGTAACCTAAATTCATCATGCGGTCTTTCGATCTACTTAGTTCATGTCTTGTGATAAGGTCGTATTCTTGCAACCTCATTTCTCTTCTTATAACATAGTCTCTTGTTTCGTAATTTCCTCGTATATGGATTTTACCAGCATATACTGGGCCACCTTCGTAAACATGAAAAACTAAGTTTACAGTTTTATTTTTAAAATCCGGTTCCTTTTTTACGCTGGTGTATTCGTTGATGAAACCTATCTTACCGTATTTATCAAATATTCTTTTTTCTATAAGCTTTATTATAGATTTTTTATAATATCTCTTGCTGTCCCTATGTTGTATTATTTTATCTAAAAGCTCATCTTCAGAATACATTTTGTTTCCTTTGAAAACTATTTTACCTATCTTATACCTTGGTCCCTCGTTTATTTTTATTGTTATATTTACCCTATCTCCATGTTTTTTTATAATTGGTTCATCTATTTGAACTTCAAAAAACCCTTCATTTTCATAAAATTTTTTCAATCTTTTTATATCATCCATAAGTATATGTTTGTTAAAGGGTGGATGCCATCTAAAAGCCAAGAGACTAAAAGGCTGCGTTTTCATATGATCCAAGAGTCTACCATCGCTAAAAGTCTTGTTACCTATAAAATGAATATCACCTACATAGGTAGGTTTTGTTTCCTTTATATAAAACACCAATCTTGATGCTCCTTTAACGGGTATTATCTTATAGGTTACACCCACATGAGAATACCCAGCTTCTTCATAGGCTTTTTTAATACGGTTTATAAGCAAATGAATTTCTTCTTCGCTTAGGACTTTTCCTAGCTGGAATTGTTTTATAATTTCTATCTTTTCATTTATGCTTGAAGACGGCGTTAAACCTCTAGTAGCTTGATTTAAGCCAAATTTTCCTACCTCCGTCTCTATGCCTAGCTTTTTAGCAAGATCTTTAGAGCTTAACCTTTTGTTGCCTTTAAACTCTATACGATAGATAATAGGCAAATCTTGTACAACGTATATAAGCTTCACATGATCGTCTTTTTTTATTTCTTTTACTGCTATATTTTTGAAATATCCAGTTTCATACAACCTTTTTATGTCTTCGTCCAACATGGTTTGCAAAAATTGCATACCAGGGTGTAGCTTCATAAACCCTTTAATAAGACCTGATTGTATATA
>PNJC01000140.1 GCA_002878215.1 Hydrogenobaculum sp.
ACGTTTGATGGCATGGCAAGTTCTACCTTTATGCCAAGAGAAGCTCCTACCATGGCAAGCGCTATACCCGTATTGCCAGAAGTGGCGTCTATTACAGCCTTGTCTTTACTTATAATACCCTTTTTTATAGCGTTTAAAAACATAGAAAGGGCAGCCCTATCTTTTACAGACCCACCTGGGTTTGTAGATTCAAGTTTTGCGTATATTTTCACGTTTGGATTTATATCAAAAGCCTCTAAAACTTTCTTTATCCTTACCAAAGGCGTATTGCCTACAAGTTCTAAAGAGCTTTCCCTTGGTTTTAGATAAGGTTCGTCGTGTTCTCCCAGTACCCAAAAAATACCTTTTAAATTCATATCAATTTTAAGCTTTTAAGATAATGCTCTATCCCAGATTCCAAATCGTACTTTGGCTCATAGCCAAGCTTTTGCTTTATAGAGCTTATATCAGCTTCTGTGTAGTTTTGATAGAATTCGTAAGGACAGTCAAAATATTCTACTTCGTAGTTTGTACCCATAAGCTTATTTAGTATGTTTACTATGTCGTTGAAGCTTCTTGCCTTACCATAACCTACGTTGAATATACCAGTGGCGTCGTATCTTTCCAAAGCCTTTATGTTTGCTTGAAGGACATCTTCTATGTAAACGAAATCTCTTTTTTGCTCTCCGTATTTAAAAAGCCTTGGATTTTTGCCAGATTTCATTTGCATGGCAAGTTGATAAATCATACTGGCGGTTTTGCCTTTGTATTGTTCTCCCATGCCGTATACGTTGAAGTATCTAAAACCTACCGCTTTAAAAGAAGGATATTCTTCCATCTTGTTTTTTACAAGGTTATCAGCCATTAGCTTTGAAAAGCCGTATACGTTTTCTGGTATAAGCCCTTCATCTTCTTTCATAGGCGCTTTGGTGTTGCCGTAAACCCCAGCCGATGATGCGTATATGAGTTTGGCATCCCATTTTATACATGCATCCATTATGTATTTCATGCTGTTGGTATTTACATCCATCATAAACTTTTGATCAAGAACCGTAGTATCTGTGATGGCTCCGTTGTGAAATACCGCTTCAAAGGATGTGTATTCTTTTTTTAAATAATCCCACAACTCTTTGTCTTTTATATCCCCTTCCAACACATCCCCTTTAAACCCGTAAAGAGTTTTAAAGTGTCCAGAAGAAAAGTTGTCCACTATGAGGATATAAGCTTTTGGGTAAAGCTCTTGAAGTCTTAGTGCTATTCTTGAGCCTATGAAACCGGCCCCGCCTGTTATTAGAAATCTTCTCATAAAAATATTTTAACTTAAAACATGTTTTTGTAAAGGTTAAAATATATTGAAATTCTTAGCATTTTCAAATGACATATATCAGATTACATATAAGACATCTTTGGACAAGCTTTCCTTGGTTTTTAAGCTTTTAAAAGAAATTTAACATATCACTTTTAGGAGGTTTAGCTTATGCTAAAGACGTTTGTAATGCCGCACGTAGCACCCATCACAGAAACCTTTGACATTGAGAGGTCAACCAAAGCTGTTCAAAACCTTGTAAGGTTTGGCGGATACGAGCTTTTGTCGAGGTTTGTGGCGGTAGTGGATATGGGAAATGGCCAGAGTTTGCCCCAAAACCAAGATGCATATTACTTTGTCTTTGGAGATGTGATAAACGGTCAAGCTCTTATAATAGCAGATGCGTTAAAGTTTTGGACAAAAGAATTAAGGGTATCTTCTCATAAGAAAACTTCCATCAAAAGCTCAAAAACCACCGAAGAGATAAGCGTATTAAACGATATTCTAAAAGAGTTAAAAGACCAAAGCCAAGAAGCCACTATACAAAATATCATAAACTCTTTAGAAAAAAGAAGAAAATCAAGCTCTAAAACCCCAAGCTTAGGAACGGTGCTATCTAACTCCGGCAAGCAAGATATAGTCAACATAGGAAGATGCGTCATAAGAAAATTAGAATCAGAAATAAGAAGTAAGAAAGACAGGAAAACTGGCCAAGTGGTATTGTACCGCTCCTGCGACCAACTTTCAAACACCTAAACACATCTTGCCCCCTTGTTGGGGGCTTTAAAAGGAGGTAGTTTTATGGATTTTAAAGTAATAAGCTTGTTAATAGAAGATACACCAAAGTTTGTAAAGCTTGTAGAGGATATAGAAATCCTTGTAGAAAACACTAAGGATCCTCATCGAAAAAATTTGCTTTTAGAGATTATAGACATATTAGAAGAGATAACACCAAGACTTCAAAGCGTGTTAAAAGATTTAGAGGAAATAGCATAAAGGAGAAAACTATGAAAGAAAAGGCTATTCTAGAAAAAATATTTGTATCCCAAGATAACAAAGATATCAGGTCAAAGATAAAGTCTTTGATAGGCTATGATTTACCAAGCATAATAGAAGCTTGGGCTTCTTTTGTAGGATATGAGACGCTTTACAATAAGGACATGACGGAACTTTTATTAAAAGCAAGCATACTAGATGACGAATTTGTAAAATTTCTACAAAGCCTACAAGCCATAAAATCCACCACAAACAGAATATCCAAAAAAGATTTTATAAGCTTGTTTAAAGAACTCATATCAAACACAGGTTATATGGGTAGCACCCTACCCTATATAGAAGACATAATAACTTATTTAGGGTATACTCTTTACCTTGTTATGCTAAGCGGTCTTGATGTAAAAATATTTAGTTTTATGCTTATAAAAGCAAAACATCAACAAACTGTTTATAAAAACCCTCAAAATCAGCAAGAACAGATAAATCAGATAGAGTATACCGCTCATGCGAGGATAAAAGGTATAAAGGTAAAAGAAGTCATAAAACAATCGCCTCCAGACAAATCTTGGAACAAAGATGCTTTTGGAAGATTCACTTAAGCAAAATATTTGGAGGGCTTTTGCCCTCTTTTTATATTTATTTTATATTGCTGTTGTAAAATAATATTATGAACATGTGGAAAGCAATAGCAAAACAACAGATGGCCTTTTCTCACTACTCAGGGATGGTGGTAATAATACTATCTATTCTGTTTGCCATGGGTATATTGGCGATACTTGTCGTAGCTTTTAAAAGCAAATAGACTTATAATAAACTAATGGATATTTGGCATAGTATTTTACATTTTGCACACATGCTAGAAGGTACACCTTACCAAGGACATACACATTGTTACAACTGCATGTTTCAAACTGGCCAAGTGCCTAATGTATTTAAAATGTACGCTCAGAGGCTTGTAGAAACCGTTGTAATAGGTGGCTTGTTGATAGTTATTTTTTCTAAAATCGTAAAACACGAAGAAGATAGAATAGATAAAGAAAACTAACATATATCATACACAGTATTTCTAAGTTTCCTAACTTGATAGTTAGTAGTTATTAACTTTAATTTTTAGGAGGTATGTTATGAAAATGCTTCAAACGGTGGAAAGTTTTACCTTACCAGAAGGCTTTGAATCCTACGAAAATCACGTAGCCATACCCATAAAAGCTCCCAAAGAAAATGCTCCACTTAGAATATCGCCTCTTTTTGGAGAAGTAAAGTTTTTTGCTTTTTACGATAAAAGCTCTAAAACAGTAAAAACCCTAAGAAACCCAGTAGAAAGGGGCGGTATGGTGATAAGATTTCTACTATCTCTTGGCATAAGAGAACTGATAGTCCTTCACATGGGACAAGGAGCTTACAACCTTGCCATATCAAACGGTATGAAAGTGTATTTTGGAGAAGACGATAAAATAAGTTTTGATGAGCTTTTAAGAAAATACGAATCTAACGAACTTACCTTAATAACTCCCGATAAGTTTGAGCTTTTAACAAGGTTTAGCTGCGGCGATCACCATCACCATCATCACCATCATTGATAAATTTTATTTAGAGATTAGAACGCTTAGCTTTTCTATTACTTCGTTAAAACTATCTTGAGGTAAAGTGCATATAAACTTAGCTTGTCTTATTCTCCAGTCAAGGCTTTTTACTTGGTCTACTAGTATTGCGCCTTTGACTTCCAAACCTTCTGGTATAAGAACTTCAAATGGGTAACCTTTTATTTTTGTGGTAATAGGACAAAAAATCGCTAATCCAGTTTTTTCGTTGTAGGCTTTTGGAGATATTACTAAAGCGGGTCTATGCCCAGCTTGTTCATGTCCGGCTTGCGGATTAAAAGTTATAAAGACTATATCTTTTTTATCTGGAACGTAGCTATCTACCAAATTTCACTACCTAAATTATGTCCGGTGTCTATTTCTTTGTGCACATTGTCGTCTTTGATACCAGCAACAAGCTCTTCTATTGTGTATTTTGGTTTAGTAACAGGCTTTATAACGATTTTATTTTTTTCACTAACTATTTCTATAATAGAGTTTTTGTCTATATCAAATTCTCTTGCAATGCTTTTTGGTATTCTTATGGCAAGGCTGTTTCCCCACTTATGTACCTTAGTAAGCATAGACACCTCCTTTAGTATATACAAAAAAGATACATTCTTTATTAAATTTTTGCATGATGTAAATGGCTATCGGTGTGTTCAATGCTATAATATTTTCATGTTAAAAGCTTACAAAAACTTTTATCCAAAAATAGGCACTGGTGTATATATAGCCGATAACGCATTCGTAATAGGGGATGTAGAGTTAGGAGACGATGTGAGCGTGTGGTTTGGGACTGTCATAAGAGGAGATGTAAACTACATAAGGATTGGAGATAGGACAAACATACAAGATAACTCTGTAATACATGTAACCCATGACACACACCCTACCACAATAGGCCACGATGTGACTATAGGACACGGAGCTATAATACATGGATGCACCATTAAAAATTTTGTGTTGGTAGGGATGGGAGCTACAATTATGGACGGGGCTATCATAGAAGATTTTGTGCTGGTAGGGGCAAGAGCTCTCATAACTCCAAACAAACACATACCAAGCGGTGTTTTAGTGGCTGGAATACCGGCTAAAATAGTAAGAGATTTAAAGCAAGAAGAAATAGAGCTTATAAAAGAATCCGCTTCAAACTACGTAAGGTATAAAAACAACTACTTAGGAAATCTTTAAACGTGTCTGGCGGGATTCGAACCCGCAATCTCAGGTTCCGGAGACCTGCGCTTTATCCATTAAGCTACAGACACTTTATCCTTTGATATTTATTTTAACCTATTAAAAGCTAAAACAATAAACTTCTAATACATGAGAAGGTGGGAATGGTTGAGTCTTTTTGTTTCAAAAGCAGTGTTTGCCTGTGCTTGCGGATGTGGTGTATTTGAAGTCACGTTGCCAAGCATGATGCCAAAAAATACACAAAACACAGTCTTTTTCAAATACACCTTTATGGACCAAGTGATGGGTCAGATGCTTTACCAAACGACAGCGGATTTCAAAGGCTTTTTGTAGCCCCTGGAATAGAGTATAAATTTGGAAACTACGATGTGAGCGCAGATATACAACTACCTATATACACCCACGTAAACGGTTATCAACTGGTGGCTCCTTACATGTTTAGCGCTAACGTAAGTTATAGCTTTTAGTATGTGGCTTTTGATATAATTATTAAATGGGTTTAAGATTTTTAAGTGCAGGAGAGTCCCACGGCCAAGCTCTCATATCTATATTAGAAGGCTTACCCTCAAACCTTGAGGTGGATATAGATTTCATAAACAACGAACTAAGAAGAAGACAAGGCGGATATGGAAGAGGAGGGCGGATGGCTATAGAGCAAGACAAAGCCAACATACTATCTGGTGTTAGGTTTGGAAAAACCACAGGGGCACCCATAGCCATAGAGATAAAAAATAAAGATTGGGAAAACTGGCAAAACAAGATGGCTCCTTTTGGACAAAAACCAGAAGACTTTAAAGATTTTACAAGACCAAGACCAGGCCATGCTGATTTGGTGGGTGGCATTAAATACAACCAAAAGGATTTAAGAAACGTCTTAGAAAGAGCCTCTGCCAGAGAAACCGCTTCAAGGGTGGCAATAGGTGCTTTTTGTAAGCTTTTATTAAAAGCTTTAAACATAGAAGTCTATAGCTATGTGCTTAGTGTAGGGAAAATAAGCGCTAATCCCCCCACAGATGATCCTGCCATCAACGCCAAAGAAGCCGAAAAATCCATTATAAGGTTTGTAGACCCTTCAAAAGACCAAGAGGTGATAGAGTATATAGACAAAGCAAAAGAAAAAGGAGAAAGCCTTGGGGGTATATTTGAAGTAGTGGCGATAAACGTCCCACCAGGTCTTGGGTCTTATATTCAATGGGACAAAAGAATAGATGGTGATATTGCAAAAGCTATGATGAGCATACAAGCCATAAAAGGGGTCGAGATAGGGCTTGGTTTTAAAGGAGCTACGCTTTTTGGTTCTGAAGTGATGGATGAAATAGGATACGAAAACGGTTATACAAGATACTCAAACAACCTTGGCGGTACAGAAGGCGGTATGACAAACGGTATGCCCATAGTGGTAAGGGTTGCCATGAAGCCAATACCTACTCTTATGAACCCATTAAGAAGCGTAGATATAATATCCAAAGAGCCGATAAAAGCCAGCAAAGAAAGAAGCGATGTTACAGCCATAGCTGCTGCTTCAGTAGTAGGAGAGGCAATGCTTAGTTTTGTAATAGCTCATCATATTTTAGAAAAATTCGGCGCAGATTCTATGGAAGAGCTTATAATAAATTACAACCAATATCTTGAGTATGTGAGGTCTTTCTGATGAAGATAGCTATACCTATAACCGACGAGCGTTTTGATGAGGTTTTATCAAAAGCCCAAAAGGCTGACATATTGGAGTTTAGGGTGGACTCTTTTGCCAACAAAGATATAGCTTTTGTATCAGGGCTTTTACAAAAGGCAAAAGAAAAGGGCTTTGAGACAATACTAACTATAAGAAGCGAAAAAGAAGGCGGGGCTTATGTGGAAAATAGAGTAGAGATGTTTGAAAAGTTAATGCCTTTAGCTGATTACACAGACATAGAGCTTTCTTCAACAGATATAATAACTTACATATCAAGGCTTTCCAAAGAATACAACAAAAAGCTCATAGTCTCTTACCACAACTTTGAAATGACACCTGCAAACTTTGTTATAAAAGAGACCATAAGAGAAGCCCTAAGGTACGGTGATATACCAAAAATTGCTTTAAAGGCGAACTCCTACGAGGATGTGGCAAGGCTTATGTGTAGCGCCCAAGACATAAAAACACCTAAAATTTTGATATCAATGGGAGAGTTTGGTAAAATCTCAAGAATCGCTGGGTTTATCTTTGGTTCTTTTATAAGCTACGCATATTTGGAAAAACCAAACGCTCCAGGCCAACTTTCTTTAGAAGAAATGCTACAACTAAAAGAAATGTTTTACTTAAGATAATCTACCATAACCTTATCAAAAACTTCTCTCAAGGTTTCTATCGGAGGAATACCAACGTCTATAACAGGCTCTACCTTACTTGGTTCAAAATCTTTAAAAGATTGTTCTAACAAAATCCTAAAAACCTGCTCTAAGCCTTCATGAAAGTTAACGTTTTCGTTAAATATATATAGGTCAGTTTCTTTATCGTAAGCGTTTAACTTGTAATCGCTAAGGTTTTTTATATCTATATCTGTGCCTATAGCGTAAGCCTTGCCATAAGCTATAGCAAACTCTTGAGGTATATAGTTTTGAGCATAGCATTCCATCTCTACAGCCTTCATCACATCGTCAGTAATAGGAAGACCAACTATGTAAAGAGCGGAATCTTCTTTTATATTCCCAGATTCATCGTAAGCTCTTAGCTGTATATAATAACTCCAAGATTTCAAATTCATAGTTTAAAATTTAGATTTAACTCACATTTATGCTATGATTTTTTATATTAAACTTTTCCAACATTTCGCTTTTAAAATCCAAAAACCTACCTTGCAATATAGATTCTCTTGCTTTTTTGGTAAGGTTTAAGAAAAAGTGAAGATTGTGGATGGTATTTAAAATGTAAGAAGATATTTCCTCCATCATAAAAAGATGCCTAAGATATGCCCTTGAAAAATTTTTACACGTATAACACTCACACTCTTCGTCTATAGGCCTTGGGTCTTCTTTGTAGCGCTCGTGCCTTAAAACAAGCTCGCCTTTTGATGTGTATAAAAGCCCAGTACGAGCGTTTCTTGTAGGAATCACGCAATCAAACATGTCAACACCAAGAGATATGGCTTCTAATATATCCTCTGGTTTTCCAACACCCATAAGATAATGAGGTTTTTCAAAAGGCAGTTCTTCCACAACGTAAGCCGTCATAGAATACATAATATCTTTTGACTCTCCCACAGACAACCCACCTATAGAATAACCATCCATATCAAACTCTACAGTCAGTCTTGCGGAAAGCTTTCTCAAATCTTTATACTCACCACCTTGGACTATCCCAAAAAGCATTTGGTCTTTTCGTTTTTTGGCTTTTTTGGAGCGCTCTAACCATCTTATAGTCCTATAAAGAGCTTCTTTTGTATATTCGTAAGAAGCTGGAAGCGATATACACTCATCTATAGGCATAATGATATCAGAACCAAAAATCTCTTGAATCTCTATCACCCTCTCTGGACTAAAAAGATGTTTATCTCCTTGAAGATGGTCTTTAAAATATACTCCCTCATCCGTTATCTTGACATTTGAACTATTTTTTTTAGATAAAGAAAACACTTGAAAACCACCGCTATCCGTAAGAATAGGCTTATTCCAATTGATGAATTTATGAAGACCTCCAAACTTTTCTATAAGCTCAGGGCCTGGTCTTAGATAAAGATGGTAGGTATTGCCAAGTATTATTTGGGTACCAAGCTCTTCAAGTATTTGGTGGGTCATGGCTTTTACGGTACCCTTTGTGCCCACCGGCATAAAAACAGGCGTAAGTATGTCCCCATGGGCCGTAGAAAGTATACCGGCCCTTGCTAAACCATCGGTTTTTTCTATCTTAAACATCAATCTGCCGAAAGTATCGCCCCTTCTGATGCATCTTTTACAAATTTCCTATAGCGTTTTAGCCAAGAGCTTTTTATAGATTTTTCTTTTGGTTTAAAAGCTTTTAAACGAGCATCAAACTCCTCTTGAGGTATCAAAAGCTCAAGTTTTCTATTTGGTATATCTATAAGTATCTCATCGCCGTCTTGTATGATACCTATAGGACCACCTGAAGCAGCTTCTGGAGAAATGTGTCCTATACAAGCGCCCCTTGTACCACCTGAAAACCTTCCATCGGTTATAAGAGCTACAGAGCTTCCAAGTCCCATACCCATAATGGTGGAGGTAGGACTTAACATCTCTCTCATACCAGGACCGCCTTTTGGACCTTCGTATCTTATAACCACCACGTGCCCAGGTTTTACCTTGCCTCCTCTTATGCCTTCTATGGCCTCTTCCTCAGAGTCAAAGCAAATGGCTTTTCCCTTAAACTGAAGCATCTCTTTGGCCACACCGGCAGTTTTTACTACGCTACCTTTTGGTGCCAAATTGCCAAAGAGTATAGCAAGACCTCCGTCTTTTGAATAAGCGTTTTCCACTCTTCTTATGACATCCTCATCTAAAATATCCACATCTTTTACGATTTCTTCTATAGTTTTAGTGGTGACGGTCCTTTGCTTACCATCCAAAAGACCATTTCTAAGAAGCTCTTTCATAATGGCGCTTATACCACCAGCCCTATCAAGATCATCCATATGATAATCTGAAGAAGGGGATATTTTGCAAAGAGTGGGCGTTTCTCTTGAAATCTTATCTATGTCTTCCATTTTATACTCTATCCCAGCCTCTCTTGCAATGGCAAGAAGATGAAGCACCGTATTGGAAGACCCTTGGAAGACCCACCCATGGCTATATCCACTCTAAAAGCGTTATCAAAGGATGCCTTTGTGACAATATCTCTTGGTTTTAAATCTATCTTTACAAGCTCCACCACTTGTCTTGCCGCTTGTCTTGCAAGCATCTCTCTTCTTGGGTCTATGGCAAGTATGGTGCCGTTTCCCGGAAGTCCAAGACCTAGCACTTCGGTAAGACAGTTCATAGAATTTGCCGTAAAAAGCCCAGAACAAGAACCGCAAGAAGGACAAGCGTTCTGCTCTATCAAAAGAAGCTCTTTTTCTGTAATTTCACCTTTGTTTAGCTTGCCAACACCTTCAAACACTGAAACCAAATCTATTTTTTTATCTCCAAGCTTGCCAGCAGCCATTGGTCCACCGCTTATAAACACCGTAGGAACGTTTACCCTCATAGCGCCCATAAGCATACCCGGGACTATCTTGTCGCAATTTGGTATACAAATAAGACCATCAAGCTGATGAGCTTCCACAACGGTTTCTATGGCATCTGCTATAAGCTCTCTGCTTGGCAAAGAATAGTGCATGCCGTAATGTCCCATAGCTATACCATCATCAACCCCTATAACGTTAAACTCCACTGGTATAGCACCGGCTTTTCTTATCTCATCTTTTATAGGTTCTACGAATTCTCTAAGATGCACATGGCCTGGGACTATATCTATGTAAGAGTTTGCAACACCTATTATCGGCTTTCCAAAATCTTCGTCTTTAAAACCACAAGCCCTCAACAAAGACCTATGAGGAGCTTTATCGTAACCTTTTTGTATAACATCGCTTCTCATAAAAACCTCCAAAAATTGATAAGAAAAAGTTAGTCAAAAATCAAATATTTACAAAAGATTTTTGTTCTTTCTTGGCAAAATCTTCTGGAAACTTTTCCATGGCTTGTTTGATAAGCCTACTTGCCACAGCACCAAGACCACAAACAGAAGTGGGTTGAATATACTTTGTCACAAACCTAAGGCCTTCCCAAGTTTGTGGCGTAGCCTCATCTTTTACTATTTTGTCAAGAAGGTAAGCTTGCTCATGACACCCTATACGGCACGGCGTACAAAAGCCACAAGTCTCATGTTCATAAAACTCGGCTATCTTGTAGCAAGCCTCCACTATGTCGTCTTCTTCGGTGAGCACTATGACAGTACCAGTCCCACCAAAACCAAACTGAGAATAATCCATAGGAGTATCAAGCTCTTTTACGCTAAGACAATCAAGGGCTCCAGAAAATACAGCCTTTATAGGGACATTCCTGATAGTACCACCTGCGTATTTAAATATCACCTCTCTAAGTGTAGTATTCATAGGAAGCTCATAAACACCTGGTTTTTTCACCTTACCGCTCACTGGGAAAAGCTTAGGACCGGGATAATCCATTGGGCCTATCTCTTTATAACCTTCAGAACCCAAATTTATAATAATGGGAATATTTGATAGCGTCTCTACGTTGTTTACCACTGTAGGCCTACCCCATAAGCCTACTTGTACCGGGAAAGGAGGTTTTAACCTTGGATGACCTCTTTTGCCTTCTATAGAGTTAAGAAGCGCCGTCTCTTCACCGCATATATAAGCTCCAGCACCCCTTGCTACCAGTATTTCAAGGTCAAAACCTGAGTTTAAAATATTTTTTCCTAAAAAGCCTTCTTTTTTTGCTTCTTCTATAGCGTTTCTTAGTATATAATATCCAGCCGGATATTCACCCCTTATGTATATGTAAGCTCTGTTTACCCCAAGGGCGTAAGCGGATATAATCATACCTTCTAAAAGAAGGTGAGGATCTCTTTCTATGATAAGTCTATCTTTAAAAGTGCCCGGTTCTGATTCATCGGCGTTGCACACCAAATATCTAGGGGCAGGGTTTTGAAGACAAAACTTCCACTTTCTACCGGTGGGAAAACCAGCTCCACCTCTTCCCCTTAAATTGCTCTTATCTACTTCTTCTACTATATCCATTGGGTTCATGTTTAAGGCTTTTTCCAGCGCAAGATAACCGCCGTCTTTTAAATACTCTTTTATATCTGCAGTTTGCTTGCGCTTAGCCCTTTTAAGAAGCAGGTTTAGCTCTGTTTCAGCGTGTATGTTAGCTATATTTGGCAAGTATTTCATGAAGCTTCTCCTTTGATTCGTATTTATAAGTATCGTTATCTATCATGAAAACTGGGGCTTCCGAACAAGCACCAAGACACTGGACTTCCACAAGCTTAAACATACCATCCCTCGTCACTTGACCTGGTTCTATACCAAGAAGTTCTTTTACAGCGTTGAAAACTTTATGGCTTTTAAGAAGATAGCAAACTATGCTGTTGCATACATATATACGATGTTTTGCCTTCTCGCCGGTATCAAACATCTCATAAAAAGCCACCACGCCTTTTATATGGTGAAGCGGTATGTCTAAAATCTCAGATAGCTCTTCCAAAGCCTCTTCCGGTATGTGGCCAAGGTGTTCTTGAATAGAGTGAAGAGAAAGCAAAAGAGCCTCTTCTTTAGACCCAAAATACTTTATATGACCGTCTATAGCCTCTTTTATCTCTTGAGTTAGCATATATACATTTTAAGCTTTTATATTTATTTTTGCAACTTAATTTATATCAAAATCTCAATACGGTTTTTACCGCTTCTTTTTGCATTGTAAAGGGCTTTATCTGCTCT
>PNJC01000098.1 GCA_002878215.1 Hydrogenobaculum sp.
TGAGAAAACCAGCTATTTTGAGCTATACTTTACTTAGTTTATTCTTTATAAGTATTATCAAGTTTGCAC
This sequence comes from Hydrogenobaculum sp., assembly GCA_002878215.1. Classification (GTDB taxonomy): domain Bacteria; phylum Aquificota; class Aquificia; order Aquificales; family Aquificaceae; genus Hydrogenobaculum. Next base: position 70 of record PNJC01000098.1, read on the forward strand.
TTTTGTCTTTGGCTTTTATAGGTATAATATATTTATTGTCAAACCTAACTTAAACCTATGCTAAAATATTTACAATGGATAATTTGCATGGGCTTACACAAGAAGAGTATGAAACTATAAAATCCCTCATAGGTAGAGAGCCAAACGATATAGAGCTTGGTATATTTGGGGTTTTGTGGTCTGAACATTGTTCTTATAAAAGCTCAAAACCCCTTCTTAAAAAATTTCCAACAGAAGCCCCATATGTGGTTCAAGGCCCTGGTGAAAACGCCGGTGTTATAGAATTAGAAGATGTATGGGTTGCTTTTAAGATAGAAAGCCACAACCATCCGTCTTTCATAGACCCTTTCAACGGAGCAGCCACTGGAGTAGGTGGAATAATAAGAGATATAATGTCTATGGGGGCAAGACCCATAGCGATACTTGATTCACTTAGATTTGGAGAAACCTCTAAGAGGATAACAAAAGGTGTAGTAAAAGGCATAAGCCACTACGGAAACTGCATAGGCATACCTACCGTTGGCGGTGAGACGTTTTTTGATAGTTGCTACGAAAAAAATCCTCTTGTAAACGCTTTTTGCATAGGTATAATGCCAAAAGATAGAATGTACAAAGCAAGAGCTACAAAAGTAGGCCAGCTTCTTTTTCTAATAGGCTCATCCACTGGAAGAGATGGAATACACGGGGCTACAATGGCAAGCTCTCAGTTTGATGAAAAAGCCTTAAAAAAGCGTTCCAACGTCCAAATAGGTGATCCTTTTTACGGCAAAAAACTTTTAGAAGCTATAATGTATGTGGCAGAAAATCAATTGGTGGTAGGTATACAAGATTTAGGAGCTGGTGGTATAGCTGGTGCTTGCTTTGAAGTGGCCTACAAATCAAATATGGGCGTTGATATAAGCCTAGACGAAGTCCCACTTAGGGAAAAAGACATGAACGCCTACGAAATACTTCTTTCAGAAAGCCAAGAAAGAATGCTCCTTATAGCCGAAAAAGAAAATTTGCAAGAGCTGATAAACATAGCAAACAAATTCCATCTTTCTTGGTGTGTATTGGGAGAGACCACCGCATCAAACACGGTAAACGTATATTTTAAAAATGAAAAAGTGGCATCTTTAGACTATAAAATAGTAGCAGAAGGTGTGCCAAGCTGTTATATAGCACCCTCTAAGACATTTACGCCATCAGAAGAAAAGTTTTTACCAGATAAAGTAGATCTAAAGGAACTATTTTTAAAAGTAATATCAAACCCAAACATAGCTTCAAAAGAGCATATATACACTCAATACGATTTTGAAGTAGGTACAAACACAGTTTTAGGACCTTCAAGCGACGCTGCAGTTTTAAGGATAAAATGGCCCTTAAGACCAGCGGTAAAGTCAGAACAAGGAATAGCTATAAAAGCCGATGGAAACGCTTACTATATGGAAGCAGACCCTTACGAAGGTGCAAAATGGACTATAGCAGAATGCGTTAGAAATCTAGCCTGTGTAGGAGCAAAAGCTCTTGCTTTTAGCGATTGTCTAAACTTTGGAAACCCAAGAAGAGAAGACGTTGCCATAAAGATGGAGCTTTGTGTAAGCGGTATGGCAGATGCCATGAAAGAGTTTTCAATACCCGTTATAAGTGGCAACGTATCGTTATACAACGAAACCGTTGAAGGCAACACCATCACAAACGTTATGCCAACACCTGTAGTAGTGGGGGTTGGAGTCTTAGAAGATGTGCATAAGCATATGGACCATAGGTTTAAAAAACCATCTAGTTTATTCCTTATAGGAAATTTAAACCAAGAGTACACTCTAAACGGTTCCCTCGTGCAAAAAATTTTAACCGGTGGCGTAAAAGGTGCTCTTACGAAGGTAGATATCGAAAAAGAAAAGCTTTTATCTAAGCTTCTTATAAGCCTAATACAAAAAGACCTCATACTATCGGCTCACGATGTATCGATGGGCGGTCTTATAACAAACATATTTGAAAGTTTGGTAGATACAAACTTAGGAGCTTATATAAGCCTTTACGTAGACGAAGAACCAACTATGTTTTTATTTGCAGAAAACCCCACAAGAGTGGTGGTAAGCGTAGACCAAGATTTAGAAGAGCAGTTTAAAAATGTAGTGGAAGAAACCACCCTTGATTGGATGCTCATAGGAAGCATTGTACCAGAGAAATCTTTTACCGTAGAATACAACGGCAGAGAGCTTATAAGATGTGATTTAGAAATGGCAAAACATATATGGAAAAACAGCCTAAAAGATTTCTTCTAATATACTTTATCACATTTCTAACGGTATTTATCTTAGACGAGATGACGAAGATAGAGATAAGACACATGCTAAAACCAAATGAAAGCATAGATGTACTGCCCATACTAAAAATAGTGCTTATATACAACAAAGGTATCGCTTTTGGTATGCTATCTAACTTGGGTGGCGCATTTAGAGTGTTGCTCTTGGAGATCCTTCCGATTATAGCAATATTTGTAAGTGGTTTTTATGCTTTTAAAAGCAAAGATACAAAAATAAGTATACTAATGGGTATGCTATCAGGCGGGGCTTTTGGGAATTTGTTTGAAAGAGTGTATTACGGCAAAGTTACAGACTTTTTGTATTTTCATATAGAAAATCACTATTGGCCAGCCTTTAACGTGGCAGACAGTGCAGTGAGTCTGTCTATAGCAGGGCTTATTTTATTATCTTTAAAAGAGCGTGAAGGATAATATGGCGAAGGTAAAAATATGCGGTATCACAAACTTAGAAGATGCTATCTTAGCTCAAGAACTAGGAGCCGATTTCTTGGGTTTTATACTTTATCCCAAAAGCCAAAGATACATAGATGTTGAAAGTGCCATTAAAATAAAAAAGCATTTAAAAATACCAACAGTAGCTGTTGTGGTAAATGAACCCATTGAAAAAATTAAAGAGCTTCTTAACCAGTTTGATTTTGTTCAGCTTCATGGAGATGAAGATTGCGCTTTTAGCATATCAAACAGGCTTATAAAGGTTTTTAGAATAAAAGATACTTTGCCAAACATAGAAAAATGCTGGGACGAAAATATGCTTTTGTTTGATACGCTATCAGATAAATACGGAGGCACTGGTAAAAGTTTTGACTGGAATATACTAAAAGCTTTAAAAAGAGATTTTTTTGTATCAGGTGGGCTAAACGAAAACAACGTTTACAACCTAAAAGATATAAAACCTTACGCTGTTGATGTGGCTTCTGGTGTTGAGGCAAAACCCGGCAAAAAAGACCCGAAGAAGCTAGAAAATTTTATAAAAAGTGCAAAAAAATTATGAATATAGCGATATTTGTATCAGGAAGAGGTTCAAACTTAGAGGCTATACTAAAAGCCAAAAAACAAGGATTTTTAGATTCAAACTTTTACGTAATCTCAAACAATCAAAACGCAAAAGCCCTTGATATAGCAAAACACTACGATACAGCTTCATTTTATTTTGAACCAAAACCAAAATCTTTGTTTGAAGAAAACGCTTTGAGGCTTTTAAAAGAAAAAAACATAGATTTTATAGTGTTGGCAGGGTTTATGGCGATACTCTCAAAAGATTTCATAAAAGAATATCCTCATAAAATAATAAACATACACCCATCCCTTCTTCCAGCTTTTAAAGGCATAAACGTCCACAAAAGAGTGATAGAATCTGGTGCAAAGTTTAGCGGTGCCACAGTGCATTTTGTAACAGAAGAAATAGACGCCGGTTGCATCATAGCCCAAGCCATCACCCCCATAGACCAAGAAGACACCGAAACCACCCTAGAGCAAAAAGTCCTAAACCTAGAGCACAAGCTCCTCCCCCAAGTAATAAAATGGATAGAGCAAGGCAGAGTGTTTATAAAAGATAAAAAAGCCTACGTAAAAGATGCCAAATACGGCTCTTATCCTTTTAATCCTGAGTTGGAATGGGTAAACAATCCATAGCCTATAGAGGTTTTCGATCCAACACCTTGATTGACAAGAGCTTCCTTTAAAAGTTTTGAGGTTTTTTTAAGCAAATGCTCATCCTTTGAAGCTAAGCAAAAGTTGAAACTAGCTTTCTTAACCACTAAAAACTTTATGGGTACTGGATCCTGCCAATCACCAGGAGCATTACCGGATATGTAATACTGTGGATAATGAGAATTAATAACATCTAAGCCAAGCTCTATACTTTCGTCAGGATAAGCGTCAAAAAATATTACATTCCCAGCCTTATCCTGAGTCCCAAATATATCAACGGCCTCTTTGAAAGATAAATCTTTTGTATATAAGTCAAAACCTTCTTTAGGAGGCTTATCTAGTTTTTTGGATATGTCTTCTAAAACATTAGAGAAATTTTCGTCTTCTTTTTTATGGCTATCAGCAAAGTTCAAAATAACCCAGTGCCTTGTTATGCCTTTTAAAGCACTGCCTGGTATATAAGGAAATCCGTATACATGATGAAATATCATGGACGTTTCTTCAGGATGTGAAGATCCAAGACCTACTACCATACGCCAATGTAAATCTAGTTTAAAGGCCTCTACTTTAAAACCATTTCTGCTGAGATCTTCCAAATTGTTTTTATACCTTTCAAAAATTGGTTTTATGTATGTTTTCTTAAAAGCTTCAAACTCTTCAATTACCAGACTTAAATGTTTATCTTTGTTATCTTTGCTTTCCTTGTTATCTTTGTTATTATCATCTAGCTTGATAGGTATTAATCTATTAAACAATAGATTTATATTTTTACAAAAGTTTTGTTTAGATTTAAAATTCCAGTCTAAAATTTTCTTTTTATTATTTTTTATTTCATAAAATTCTTCGGCCTCAAAAATAGAATTAAGTACTTTTTTAGTATCAATAGGATTTGAAAACTTTACTTCTTTTATCTGTTTATGCATATTAATCCTCCGCTTTTATCATACCTTCCGCAAACCTTCTAAGCCACTTGAAGAATGAAAGTATTTCTTGAGTTGCATATTTATAATCATAAGAGTCGCAAGATAATACCCAATCAATCAAGTCTCTGTCTTTTGGAGCTCTTATTCTGACTGCAATATCGCTTTTCATATACCTAGAAAGTTGGTCGTATATAACGTTGTAAGCGCTCTCTTCTTTTTCTTTCCTACTATTTTTTGAATACACAAAAGCCAAAGCTTGACCAAGACCACTAGATAAAATCATTGAAGGGATTTTCCTAGCATAAGATCTATACTCTTTTTGAATTGTATTATTTCTCTCTAATACTTCTTTAACACATTCATAAGCAAACTTGGCCCTTCCTCTTTCAAGCGCTGTGATTAGATTTTCGTTATTAGTCATAGATCTCCTCCTTTATAAAATTTCAATACGAGCTAGTCCTTTTCCAATAGTTTGATTACCACCTATTTGTATGATACTAGGGCAATTTTCCTTAAAAAATTTCATAACCCTTTTCGCTTCATCATGGGTATCGGATTTGAAGTTACATTTTGCTCTGTCTTCTTCGCTTACTTTTAAAGAAGAGCTCATAACAAGAGAATAAAGCACACTATCCTGAGGTAAATACTCTTCAGTCCACAGAGCACCAGTGTCCACGGTGCCAGTTTTATCGTTTATCTTGATCCTTGTTATTATTTCTGTAGATGTTTTGACAAAATTGGTAAAATCATCATCACTTAATATTATCAAGTCTTTTCTAAGCTTTTCGCTCCAAAACTTGTAAGAGTCTTTAAAAATAATATTGGCTATAAAATTTGCGATCCTTGACGTGTTATCATTCTCTTTAACCTCAAAAGTATACTCTTCCAACACCGCTTTTCCATCTATAGTAAGGTCTGAAGACTTGGGTACAGTGTTTTCCAATTTCGAAAAGTCTATATTTAGCTCGTCATAATTTTTATTTGCCAATCTAAAATCTTCTTTCATCCTTTCTAATACCATAGGACATGTTATCCAACCAAACACATTTTTTAGAGATTTTACAGGAAAAAGAAGAATTCTTGCATCAGTAAAAGCTATTGCCGAAGCGTAAGTCTCCGTTTCTTTTTCAGGTCCGAAAACTTGTTCTACGCATGCTTTTGTTTTTTCTAAACCCTCAAAAGCTTCTCTTATACAACCTTTTATGCTAGAAGCCTCAATCTTTGGAAAATCAGTATATCTTTCTCTTTGTATAGGTAAATCTACAAGACCGGTAGAGTCACCGCCACTACCAGCATGTATTGGGGTTTCTGCCACGATGAAAAATGGCGTTATCTCTTTAAACATAATTATCTACCTCCTTTTGTTATAGTATAAGGCTTATATTCATTGATATCTTTTACTTTATCTATTTTTTGTTTAAAATCCTCAACATATTCATTACCTGAATTATGAACATCACTCCCAACGGCAAATAACCCAATATAAATATCATAAACATTTCCGTTGGTAATTTTGCTTTGATATTTATCTATTTTGTAAGCAATCCTCACCTGCAAGTTATCTTCTTTATGTTTAAAAACCCTAAAGCCGTAATCCAAAAGTAAATGATTTAGATCTGGGTCACTTGGATTAGAATAAAGCCTTCTGTGTAACTCTAGAAGCGATCTTTCTATTATATCCTTGCTATTATGATCCAACTTTTCCAACTCTTCAAAAGCTAGAGTAGATAAGTTAAAAATATGAAATTTTTCTCTAAACTTTAACCATAGCGCCTTACCCAAAGGGTTCAAAGAATAAAGAAACTTTGAGCTGCCATTGTCCTCTACTTCTTCCAAAAGTGAAAAAAGTTCAGATCTATGGTTAAAGCTTTTATCTAGCTCTTTTATATCTTCCTTTTCAAGTTCTTTTAAAAATGAAAAGTTTTCTTCAAATATCTTCCAATTTAAATCTATTGGAATGTAAGGAATTTTTATCAAGCTATCCGTATCCTCAAATATATAATAAATGGGGCATCTATTTATTTGTCCTAGCATTGTAATATATGGAATCGTAGCCTTGTATCCTCCAGAGATATTTATAACTACGTTGTCCCAATCAGAATTCGCTATGTTATATATAGTATTTATTAATTCTGTCATACCATCATCAAACTTCTTTCTGTCCCACACTTGCAAATTAGACACTTTGAAAATTTCTAACTCACAATCACTAAATTCAGGATAATAATTTCTAATAGCATTTTTTATAATCTCAGCAGCTAGCCTCCCCATCGCAGTATCAGAAGAAATAAGATATATATCGAAACCTTCTCTTAACTCTTTTTTTATTGCTAATAGACTTTTTATCTCAGCACACACGTTTTCTCCTCCATTCTCAAAATAACTTTCGTTAAAAACCTTTTCAATATCTCTTTTTCTAACGCTCTCTCTATCAAGATCGCTCGCTGTTTTCTTGTTATCTTTGAAAAAGAAATAGGCATTTTTAAAGTTGGTATTGCTTTTATCAATTTTAAGATAATTCTCAAAGATAGAAGTGCCTACAGTTACAATAACTTTCTTCATAATTTTACGCCTCCTACAAAAGCTAATCCGAAACCCTCTTCTCTATTTACATCAGATATATTTTTAATGTGAAAAGCCTCTTTAACTGAATCTGGTGATGTTTCCTCTAAAAGCCTAAAATAATATACACTTCCACTGGGAACAGCTCTTTGCATAGGTTTTGGCTTGTTTCTTGCCATGTCCCATCCACCAACAAGCACATACTTTCCAATGCTGCAGCATACAAGTTTTAATTTTATACCGTTGAAAGCTCCTTCGAAGGTATCCTCGTTTATCCAGCTTGGAAGCCATCCCTTCTCAAATATACTTGGCGTTGCTAGATATATCTTAAACATATTACTCTCAAAGCTAAACTCTATAGAATCTAGCCCTTTTAACAAACTATCTTTGCTTTTCTCAAAAAACCCTAATTTACCTTCACCACCAAGCCTAAAGACACCTTTATCGGGATAGTTTTTTAACCCTTCAGATTCAAAGTATATATTCACATTTTTATTTAGTCTTATAGTGGATGTTTTATAGAGAAAACCCTCCTCGGAAGCAAGTGTTTTTCTATCTCTTTTTATGCCAACTTTTTGCTCTTTAGTATAAAAATTTCCAATTTCTTCAAAGCCGATAGTAACGTTTTCAGCTTTTAGATAACTTATTAAATCATTTAGACTTATAAGTCCTTCTGCTTCTTCTAGCTTTTTATCATATCTATTTATTAGGCATTTTTCAAGCCCATAATCTGCCATAAAAAGACCTTTGGCATCTGATAAATTTAATGTTTCTAATTTTTCTTCTACTTTTACCAAATCTTTTGGTATTGGAAAATACAATGTATCTTTATGAGATATAAAAGGTCCTTTTATATGCAAACTACCTTTCTTTTCTGGCATGCCCAATTCATCTTTTAGATCTCCGTTGTTAAATTTATCCAAACCGCCTCTTTCAAATATTAAGAAACTTCTAAAAGCGCCGTAAATTGTTGATGGGTAAGGTGGAAATATTATACTGGTCCACATTTCCGAACTCATTGTAAAAGGTCTACCGTCCCTAAAAAATAGCGTATCTAGTGGTTTAATATTGTAAAACATTAATACCCCCTATTTGTAAAGCTAGCTATTTTTAACAAGTTTATAAAGTTATCTATATTGCCCAAGTTTTCATCAAGAATTACATTTATATTTTTAAGGAATTTGTTTATAAACTCTTCTTTCTGTTGTTTTTCTTCTTTTACTTTTGAGTTGTAAGCTCTTCTTATAAGCCTTTCTAGTTCTGTTTCAACAATACCTTGTTCTAGACTTTCCTTTTTCATTAAAAAGAATTCCTCGTTAAACTTCTGTATAAAACTATCTGAAATATATCTTTCATTATCGCTGTTCATGTCATCTTTTAATGCTTTCAAGGTTCTGGTTATTAGGTGGTTATCTGTTAACCAAGGTGAGATGGCAATTTCAGATTCTCCGGATTTTTTCAGAAGGGCTATTGAAAATCTATTCCTTCCAGACTTTTTAGCTAATTTTTCCATTTCAAATACTTTATCAAGAACGATTTTAAGAGGTTCCTTATAGTGAGCTATTACAACGCCCATAGAGCAACTTGCTTCATCACCCATGCTAAGGTAATACACACCATCTTTTAAAATAAAACCGCTTTTATTTTCTAAATCCACAAAGGTTTTGCCGCTTTTAACATAAATATGTCCAGAAAAAGCCCATCTTAATTTTTCCATAACATCAAAAATATCGCTAAGGTTTACAAAGGCAAATACATCATCCGCACCTGCATATACTAACTTTCCAAGATGCTCTTTCTCAACTATATTCCTTACAAACTCTAACGTATAATTTCGTAGCGCCGTAGATATAGAAGAGTGAACAATGGGTGTTAAAACACCTTTTTTAAAGGCTTTTTCTAAATCTTTTCTGAAATCTTCTGGAAGGCGTTCCCAGAACTTACTATTACAGGAGTACTTTATCCCCTGTAAATGCTCACCGGCAAGCCAATCGCCCATCTTATCTCCATCTAAATGAAATACTGCGTAGTAAGGCTTCGGTTTTCCTGCTTTATCTTTTATCCTATCATACAAAAGCCTTATATATTTTATATTTTCCGGTGAGGTATCTATGTTCTCTTTTTTAAAGGTTATCTCATTTAGGTTTTCCTCGTAAAACCAAAAACCTTCAAGGTTTGGCTCTACAATATCTGATATCTTTGGAAGAGGCTTTGTTTTGAGATGATATTTCTTGGTATCAGAAATAAACTTATTTACAAACTCTTTAAACTCTTCATTTGCATACCTTATAGCCTTTTCTTTAAAATCTGCACTTGCCACTTCTGCTGTGGAAGGAAAAGAAAGCCCTTCAAAAACATCGCTTACAAATTTCTTTAAATAAATATCAAAAGCTCTTTTTAAAAAGCATAAAACACAAAGACCCTCGCCGTCTGATATATACTTTTCAACATTTTTATCAGTAAGGTCTACAGCATCTTTATTGTAGGGTGTAAATCTTTGTTTGTTTTTAGTTTCTTTGAAAAACACAACGTTCCTTTCACCGCAAATAGAGCATTTCCTGCCTTCTTCCTCTATTTGGATGAAATCTCTTAAATTTTTTCTAGCACCTATGGATTTTTCTAATGCTGTATAAAAAATATGGTAGAGCGATGCCGGATTTTTTTTATAAATATCTTCAATAGGCTTTAACAACGTTTGTAGCTTTTCACTAGAGAAAAAACTGCTTACATTTTCTAATATATCTTGATCGTCTCTTATCCAAGGTATTGAAGCCCAGTATATTTGAGGAAAATCAACAATTTGATTTATATTGGCATCTATTTTAAGTTCTTTAAAAATTATGTTTTTGGCTTTCTCTATCTCGTTTTTTATAGATTGTTCTATATTTTTTACTAAACCACTGATCTCAGTTTCATTCGTAGTATTTAGAACAGCTACAAACCTATTTGTTATGGTGGGTAAAAGAATATCTTCATTGTTTGAATTTTTTATATTGACACCTTTATTTTTAAGATACCAATCTACCAATGGCTGTCCATACAAATCAGGATATATCAAAGAAGTTGGACCATAATTTTCTATTATTTGTCTTGCAGCTAAAAACGTAAAATAAGAAAGCATGAAGCTTCCAAGATAGAGATCTTGAGTTTTCCTAGCTTGGGTTATAAAAGATTGCACCGGACCTATAGAAAATATAAACAAAGATTTTTCTCTTTGTTTGCTTGGATTTCCTATCGCCGTTAGCATCTTAATATGCTCTAATAAGAAATACTTAGGAACAACTTTTGAAACGGGCAATATCGCAACATACTTTCTTTCATTATCATCAAACGACTCAAAAGCAACATCCAGCAAATTTCTCCATATTTCTAAAGCCCTAAACTCTTCGCTTTGGCTATTTGATATATTAGGATAAAGATTTTTTATCCTTTCCAACATCTTTTCAAAATCAATATCTGAGACTAGAATTCCTCCTTTTGAAAGAGGATGCCTTATTTCGTTTGATAAACCTTTCTCATCGTCTAAAAACTTGGAAACTAAATCTAGCTCAAGATAAAATGATGCTAAAAAACGATTATTGGAATGTATATTTTCCAATGCATCAAAGAAATCCCTATACCAACTCATTTTTCAACCCTTCAAAACATATTCTTCGCTATAGGCTTTTAAGCTTTCCCAAAACGCATCTATTATTTTATAATTTGGCTCTATTTTACTACTTGGCTTATTCTCTTGCTGTTTATCAAGAGTTATTAAAAACCCATCTTCTAAGAACTTGCCGTTTAACCTTATCAAAAGCCAAAAATACATATTTTGGGTGTATATCAGTTTAAATATAATAGGTGAGCTTCTTCTGTTTATCTTTACTTTCCTTCCACTTGCAAATTCTTTAACAGCTATAACTTTATCTTTATTTCTATGTAATACAGGAAGGCCAAATACTCCAACCTCTAATATTTTGTGCTTATTCTTTAGCCTAAAATTAAAATAACGATTACCTATATCGTTTAGAGCTTCTTTCCAATCTCTAAAACTGCTTTTTGATATCCTTAAAATTAAATTAGATATATTTGAATAGGCTATATTAGGATCTTTTGAGACAGCTCCATTCAACATGTTCAAACATTTTTCAAGATTTTCTTTTAGCCAACTTACTATATTGTCTTGTTTTCCAATTGATAATTTAAAATCAATACCATAAGTATCTCCATCAACCCCTTCCACAGAGATATTACCAGCACCCCTTCTAGACCTTGATCCAAAGCCACCAAGGTATATAGACGCCCAAAGCGAAGCCACAGCATTTTTAAAAGCTTCTTCATAAAAAGAAGAAACTTCTATTTTAAACTTGCATCCATCTTTTATAAATTGCCTATTCATAACTGAATAAAGCAAATACCCTGAACCCACATCTTTACCTTTTATACTATCGGAAATTTTGTCGTAATAAAAATCCAAGCTATAAATTTTTTTAAGACTATTTTCTATATCTAACCTGCCAATAGGATAAATCCTTATGTTTATTTTACTTTTACCCTCATCTTTATTGACACCGCCGAATATTTTGTTTTCCTCATTTCTCAACCTTTCTACATCTTTATCTGATTTCATAGCCCTCCACCAAAATCTCATCATACCTTTAAACCCTGAAGGCCTTAGCTCTGCACTTCTCCCATCAACTCCCATAAACATGGGGCTTATAATCTTGCAATATAAAACTAATTTCTTCACACCCAAAATCCTCCAACAACTATTATAAGCCTAACAACTTTTTTCGGCAAATTTTATCATGCTAGTTAACTATATCTTAGTCAGCAAGCATAACTCTAATCCCCGCCATAAAAATTATAACCTAAAACATTTTATACCTTGGGTGAGAAATTAACCATATAACTCTGGAGACCATTTCATCGCTTGGA
>PNJC01000076.1 GCA_002878215.1 Hydrogenobaculum sp.
GTGGATAATAAAACTAAGCTAATGATAAAGTTAAGCTTTTTCATGAATCCTCCCTAAAAGTGGCTTTTTAATCTTTCATCAAAGGTGTCAAACACTGGATAATAAGGCGTATCTTGGCTTTTAGTGTTGTAATTGTAAATGGTGGCGTTCATGAAATGCCCCACAGCCATTCCCAGACAAAAAGCAATTGGGACTGGAACGCTTAAAAATATATGAAGTTTTTTATATCTATCTTTTAGCATGTTTAAAGCGCTGTATATCTCTCTTACTATCTCAGACCACAAGTTTAACAAGGTAAAAAAGTTTTCTTCATTCTTTTTTGGTATTGGAATGTTTCCTTTTAGGTCTTTTGCCTCTATTAAGAATATGTCTAAGTTTTTATTTTCTGAAAATCTCAATACATCACCCAAAGGGCTATGGCTTGCAAAGTATATTACAACGCCTACCTCTTCTTGGTTTGCACTCTTTATATTTTCTAATTTTAAAAGCTCTAAATTTTCCTTAATATGCTTTATCCTTCTTAGTTTATCCTCATCTGATAGATCAAGGACCATATTATAAGTGTCTGCTTGATAATGGTACACAACCACCGGTTTTCTTGAGCCAAACTTTACTCCAAGCCCAAAAACCAGCGAAGAGATAGAGCCTACAAAATGGATTACCCTCTTTCTAGAGCCTACTTTATCGTATATATTTTTTAACTTGCTTTCAAACTCTAAAACAGCTTTTATCCAAGGGTTTTCTTTGCTTAAATCTTCTTCGGTTATAGGTGGCAAAGATTCTGTGGTAAGTATCAAATCCTCTTTGTCTATATTAAAAAACTTTGATAGTTTTTCTAAGGAGAAAAATTTTATCTGTTCTTTCATAGCGTTTTCAAGCTTTTCTAAAGAGTTTAAAGCCTCATCAAGACCTCTATTTATATTTATAAAAGGTATATCTATAGGACCCTCTCCAAGATAGTATAAAAGCTCTTCAACATTGGATACATCTTCATAGGTTATTAGCTTTAATTGAGCGTCTTGTGCTATCTTTTTCTTTTGGTCTAAATAGTTTACTTTCAGAATATCTTCACTTTCTTTTACATCCCCTGTAAATGCAAATTTCTTAAGAGTCTCTTCTTTTAAAAACAAAGCGCTTAAAAGCGCCAACGTAAAAGAGCTTCCTTTAAAATTGCTATCAAACATTACAAAGAAGTCTTTGTTGGGATATCTTTTTTTAAATATTTTTCTTACAGCCTCAATCCCTTCCTTGTGATTAAGAGAGTTAGTATGCGGTAGAGTTGTAACGTTTATGTCATCATCAAATATAAAAACTATTGCTTTGCAAAGTCTACCATCTTGCAAAGATAT
>PNJC01000017.1 GCA_002878215.1 Hydrogenobaculum sp.
CCATGAAAAAACTTTTACTTGCTATGAGTCTTTTTGCTGGTGTTGGGTTTGCCCATGAAACGCCTTGGGGATGGGATATAAAACCGGCTGGGAAATATGTCTATACGTATAACTTTCCAACAAATGTGGTGATATCAAAGCATCATATATTTGTACTCACAAACGGAGCAACATCCTATCAAACCCTTACTATGTACGATAAGAATTTACATGAGCTTTTTCAAGTAAAAGCGTGGAAAGACGAGGTAAGCCCGTCAAAAGAACCAAATTATTTATTTTTACCCTATCAGAGCTTTTACCAAGGCATGTATTACAAAGACCACAAGCTTTATGTGGCAGGTGGATTTTCTGACAACATTTTGGTATTTGATGTTTATCCTAAAAGCCTAAAATTGGATAAAAAGATCTACCTTAAATATAAACCTTTTCCTAAAAATCAATATCCCTATATTTATCAAGGCTTTAGATACGATTTGAGACATTTTTATCCTGATGCCGTGGTAAAAGGTGATAAATACATATATGCCACTGGACTTTTATCAAATGCTTTAGCCAGAATAGATGAGGATAATAAAAAAATTGATTATCTAAATGTAGGAGCTTATCCTTACTCTATAGCTTTATCTCCAAAATACATCTTTGTAAGCCTTTGGGGAGACAACGCCGTAGCAGTGGTGGATAGAAAACACTTTACCTTTGTGAAAAAAATATACGTAGGTAGAAAGTTAAACAAATTTAGCAAATCAGCTGGCGTTCACCCTACAAATCTTTATTATCAAGACGGGAAGCTTTTTGTAAGCTTAGCAAACAGCGGTAAAATAGCCATTATAGACACTAAAAGTTTTAAAGTATCCGGCTTTTTAAAAGATAAACTATTTAAAAATCAAGAACCTGGCGATTATCCAAACAGCTTATACGAAAAAAATGGTAAACTTTTTGTATCGAGCGCTGGCACAAATTCTATAAATATTTTTGATGTTAAAAGCAAAAAATTGATAGGTGCTATACCAACCGGATGGTACCCAAGCGCCATGAGTATCGGAGATAAGAATATATATGTAGTCTCTGCAAAAGGTCTAGGTTCTTTTCCAAATACAAAGTATCAGTGGATAGGCATATTGATGCCTGGTATTTTACAAAAAGTTTCTTTAGAAGACGTTGATAAGAATATTTCAAGTTATACGAAAGATGTGTTCAAATACGATAAGTTTGATAGCATAAAAAACCAAGAGCCTATTGTAAAGTTTTTAAGAAAACACATAAAGTATGTGGTTTTTATACTAAGAGAAAATAAAACTTTTGACGAATATTTTGGCACTTACAAAAGGGCTGGTAA
>PNJC01000035.1 GCA_002878215.1 Hydrogenobaculum sp.
ATATTATTATGGATAGAATGGTTCAGTGGCATATCTCAACCATTCTATCCATAATAATATTTTTAAGAGGCTAAAGGGCTTTACGCCCTTTAGGCCATGACAAACTTGTGGTTTTACATAACCTCTGGGGCTTTTATATTTAAAATATCAAATATAATATCAAATATCTTTTGTGTGGCGTAAACTAAGGATATGCGTTTTTTTGTAGTAGTCTCATCTTGAGTTATAACCTTATGCGTATTGTAAAATTTGTGGAAGCTTTTTGCTATATCAAGAGATAGTTTCACTACAAGGCTTGGGTCTTTTTTTACAATTCCATCAAAAAGCATATCTTTTGAAGAAAGTATTCTTTTTATAAGATCAATTTCCTCTTCTTCGTAAGTGTAGTTATCTTTGTAAAAGCCAAATACAAACGGTTCTTTTAACTGTCTTTTTATACCCATCGTTCTTGCGTAGGCATACTGCACGTAAAATACTGGATTTTCTGAGTTTTGAGCTTTTACCAAGTTTATATCTATGTCAAGAGGAGTATCAGCTTTTTTTGTCAAAAACATAAATCTTAGGTTATCAGCACCGAGATCTTCTATCACCTCTTGCAATTTTATCATCTCGCCAGTTCTTTTCGACATTTTTACCTCTTGTCCATCCTTAAAAAGTCTCACAATTTGAAAAAGCTCTACACTAAGCCAATCTGATGGTATACCCAATACTTCTAAAGCGGATTTTAGCCTTGGTATATAACCGTGATGATCAGCTCCCCACAGGTCTATAGCTTTTTTGTAGCCTCTTTCGTATTTGTTTAGATGATAAGCTATGTCAGATGCAAAGTATGTGTAAGAACCGTCGCTTTTTCTTAGGACTCTGTCTTTGTCTTCGTCTTTTGACTTAAACCAAATAGCACCTTCTTTTTCTTCTATAGCGTTTTTTTCTTCTAAAAGCTTTAAAACTCTTTCAACATCATCTTTTAAAGTCCTTTCGCTAAAATATGTATCAAACTCTATATTTAGAAGTTTTAAAGTGTTTTTAATATCTTCCATCATTTTTGAAATGGCAAAATCTTTTAACTCTTCAAAGTTTATATTTTCTTTTGAAGGATGGTCTTTTAAAAATTCCTCTGCCAAATCTTTTACATAATCTCCCTTGTATCCGTCTTTCGGAAATGGATATTTATCTTTATCTATATAATGGAGTATACTTTTTGTAAGTAAGTTTACTTGGTTGCCAGCATCGTTTATATAGTATTCTCTGTCTACTTTTATATCAAAAAATCTAAAAAGCCTATAAAGTACATCACCTATAACAGCTCCTCTTCCGTGTCCAAGATGTAGTGGGCCTGTGGGGTTTGCGCTTACGTACTCTAAGTTTATTTTATCCTCTTTTTTTATACCAAAAGCCTCAAAAATAGCCTCATCTTTAAGATAATCTATAGGATTTTCTAAAAAATCAAACAAAAGCTTTTCATAAAAACTATTAGATAGCTTCATATTTACAAAGCCGTTTAAAGCCTCTACCTTTTCAAAGTACGGCATGTTTTTAAGACTATCCGCAATATTATTGGCTATATCTTGAGGTTTTTGTTTTAAAGGTTTTGATAATAAAAAAGCTACGTTTGAAGCAAAATCTCCGAAAGACTCTTCCTTTGGAAGCTGTATCTGAGGGTTTGTGTCAATATTGTATATTTTTTTAATAGATTCTTTTACTATATTTTTGATAACTTCTTTCATATAATTCTCCTTAAGAAGGTCTTATGACTGCTAAAAATATTACACAGATACCAGCTATTATTAAAAACGGCGAAACGATTTTTATAAACTTTCCATAAGCTTTTATGTCGTTTTTAACGTGTATAAAATATACATTTAGAGCTTCCATTGGTAAGAAAAACCCAAATACGATAGGAAGCTTCATCATAAGCCAAGGTATAGGCTTAAACCCAAGCATAGAGTACATCCCTATACCAAAAAATATCACCAAGAAAAAGGCAAAAAGCTCTAAGTTTACAAGCTTTTTATAAAATTTCCACATATAATCGTAATCGCAGTTTATACCTTTTTCGTAAGCTACGATGGTAAAAAGCCCCAGCGATGAAGAGGCTCCAGCCCACAATATAATAGACATTATGTGAAGAGCTTTTAAAATAAGAAATATCATATCAGCTCCTTTGGAAACGGTTCCAAGTAAGCTTGTTTCAGTATATATTCCTCATCAAACCTTATGGCAAAAGCTTTTAACATGTAAAGAGGTACAAACAAATCCACCTTATCTTCTTTAAAAAGCTTCAACACTTCCATAAAATGACGCCTTTCGGCGCTACTTATCTTTCTTGAAAAGTATCCAAAGATATGCTCTAAGACGTTTATATGGCTTATTTTTCTCTTTTTTGAGTTTAGAGCTTTTAAAAAGTGCTTCTTGTAAGTATCTTTTACAACATCAAAATCCTCGTTTCTAGAAGATGCCACAAGCTTACCTAAAAATCTCATAATATTTTGATTGTAATACATCAACGTAAACTTATACCTTGTGTGAAAGTCTATAAGCTCGCTGTAATCTTTCATATTTTTAAAGGTATTTTTCAAATCCGATATGGCAAATATCTTCGTTAAAAAATCATATCTTATATCTTCATCCAAAAGTCTTTTTTCTTCTTCTATGGGATAATCTGGGAAAGCTTCCAAAAGCTCTTTAGCAAAAAAACCAGGTCCTTTGCCTAAACTTTGTCCGTTTTCGTGAAAATATTTTGCGCTGTAAACCCCGCAAGAAGGAGATTTTGATTTTAAAATAGCACCGTCTATATCTAAATCTTTTACAAAGTTTTTGGAAAATTCAATCATCTTTTGGCTAACATCAATTCCTGTAGAAGGTTGTATGAGCCTTAAGTTATCGCCTTTTTTTTGTATTAGGATTGGGTCTCTTGGTACGCCAAGGCCTATGGCTACTTCCGGACATACTTTTATTACATTTACAAAGTTTGATAGGCTTTTAACAAAATCATCACTTATAAAAGCGCCGTTGTATCTACAGGCTTCGAAAAAGCAAGAGCTTACAAGTATATTAGGCTTTACCAACAGCTTCATCCAAAGCGCTTAAAAATATGTCTATACGATTTTCTACCTTGTCCTTTTCCTTTTCTTCTTTGAAATGCTCTAAGGCTTTTTGTTTTAAAGCATTTTTGTCTATGGATTTTTTACCCTTAAGCTCTTCACATAGAAAATCTGATACTGCTAAAAGTTTTTTACAGCGTTTTGTAGCTTTGAATTTGCAGTCTACTATGGTATCGTTTTCTTTTTTTATGAAAAGCTCAAGACGATGGCATCCCTCTTTGCAAAGCCCATACATTAAGCCATCTAAGTTTTCTGAAATCTCGTTTTTAAGCCCTGATTTTAAATATTCATCCACCTTCATTTATAAGCGCCTCCGCTATTTGGATTGCATTCGTTGCAGCACCTTTTCTAATGTTATCTGCCACTACCCACATGCTTATACCGTTGTCAAAGGCTCTATCTTTTCTTATCCTTCCTACAAACACTTCATCTCTACCTTCCACCACTATTGGTATTGGATATACAGAATCATGCGGCTCATCCATAAGTATAACGCTTGGGGCTTTTCTTAAAAGCTCTCTTACTTTTTGAAGATCAACGTCTTTTTTTAACTCTAAACTTATTGCTTCGGAATGTCCATAAAAAACAGGCACCCTAACGGTAGTGGCTGATACCCTTATGTCGTTATCGTGAAGCATTTTTCTTGTTTCGTTTAGCATCTTGGTTTCTTCTTTGGTATAACCATCCTCTAAAAACACATCTATTTGAGGTATCACGTTAAAAGCTATACGTTTTGGTAATACGTGGTTTGGTTCTATCCTTTTCTTTTGGCACCAGTTTTCCGTTTG
This sequence comes from Hydrogenobaculum sp., assembly GCA_002878215.1. GTDB lineage: Bacteria > Aquificota > Aquificia > Aquificales > Aquificaceae > Hydrogenobaculum. The sequence continues at coordinate 3,890 of PNJC01000035.1, forward strand.
GGTTTTTAGCTCTTCTATAGCTTTAGCCCCAGCACCCGATACCGCTTGGTAGGTAGATACTATAATCTTCGATATACCAAACTCATCGTATATGGGCTTTATAGCTACAAGCATTTGAATAGTAGAACAGTTTGGATTTGCTATGATGCCTTTATGTTTTTTTATATCTTCTTTGTTTACCTCTGGGACTACCAAAGGGACATTATCATCCATTCTCCAAGCAGAGGAGTTGTCTATCACCACAGCTCCATCTTGAGCAAACTTAGGAGCCCATTCTTTGCTAACCGAAGACCCAGCCGAGAAAAGTGCTATATCTATACCCTTAAAAGATGTCTGTTTTTCAAGAGCCTCCACCTTATATTCATGGCCTTTAAAATTCATTGTTTTGCCTTCTGATTTTGAAGATGCAAAAAGCCTAAGCTCTTTCACAGGGAAGTTCCTTTCTTCCAAAACTTTTAAAAACGCTCTTCCTACTTCGCCAGTAGCTCCTACGATCGCAACATTTACCATATAGATAAGTATTATAATAAATTAAAAGCCATTCTGCAACGAATTTTCTGTATAATATACTATATGGAAACTAAAGATGTGTTGAAGTATCTTTGGAAAGGCTTCTCCTACATTATTGTAGCTTACGGATACTATCTTTTTTACGTATTTTGTCTCGATACATTTTATAGGTTTTACAGTTATAACAAATCCCAATATTTTGCAGGATTTGTAACCATCATAGCCATAAGCATAGGTTTTGGTATTTGGTTTTTAGGAAAAAAGAAAGAACAATGAGATTTTTTGTAGGGATCTTTACCACCAAAAAACTAGAAGAGCATGTAAATAGGCTAAAAAACGAAATTTCCGACGCAATATTGGGTAAATGGGTAGAACCTCAGAATTTACACATCACCTTGCAATTTATAGGTAACGTTGAAGAGTCAAAAAGGGTTAATCTTCTTTACAACCTTGAAGAAATATCAAAAACCTTCTCACCTTTTACAGTAGCCTATACTGGTGTTGGAGCTTTTCCCAATACAAGCAAACCACGTATTTTGTGGATAGGTATATCAAAAGGAGCAAACAGTTTAAAGATATTGGCAAACAAGATAACAAAAGCCAACGCTAAAAGCGGCATAGAACCAGAATCAAAACCTTTTTACCCTCATGTAAGCATATGTAGAATTCACGAGATTACCTCAAACAAAATATACCCATTTATGAGAAAACACAAAGACATCTTCTTTTTGGAAGAAGATATTACAAAAATAGCCCTCGTTAAAAGCTCGCTTACAAGCGTAGGACCTATATATACAATAGTTGAAGAATTTTATTTGAAAGGGAGCGATGTCAAAGCATGAGCACTTACAAAGAAGCAGGCGTAGATATAGAAAAGGCGGACCGTTTTGTAAGCTTTTTAAAAGATAGATTAAAAAATCTCAATAAAAACCTAAAACAAGCGCTTCCTTTTGGTGCTTTTGCGGCGGGTTTTTTGGTAGAAGATTGCGATTTGGTGATTACATCCACCACTGATGGAGTTGGCACAAAGCTAAAAATAGCTCAAAGCGTGAACGTACACAACACCGTAGGTATAGACCTAGTAGCAATGAACGTAAACGATATAATAACCACTGGCTCAACACCAAAAGCATTTTTAGATTATATAGCCATAGGTAAGATTGAAGAAAATCTCATAAATCCCATAATAGAAGGCATTATAACAGGGTGTGAGGAAGCCAATACACCCCTAGTAGGAGGAGAAACTGCGGAAATGCCTTCTTTTTACAAAGATGGTGAATACGACTTAGCTGGTTTTTGTATAGGCATCTGCAAGAAAGATGAAATTGTTACAGGACAAGATATAAAAGAAGGTGATGTCGTAGTTGCTATACCGTCGTCTGGATTTCACAGCAACGGTTTTTCCCTTATAAGATATGTATTAGAAAAGCGTAATATTAAATACGAGGATTATATAAAAGAGCTTGGAAAAGAACTTTGGGAAATACTGTTAACGCCCACAAGAATATACGTAAAAGATGTTTTAGAGCTTAAAAGCAAAATAAAGATAAAAGGCATGGCTCACATAACGGGGGGCGGAATACCCGGAAACTTAACAAGGATTATACCAGATGGTTTAAAAGCAGTGATATCAGCTTATCCGATACCAGATTTATTTTTATGGTTTCAAAAGCTTGGAAACATAACCAAAGAAGAAATGTACAAAACTTTTAACATGGGAATAGGGTTTATGATTGTTGTTGAAGAAAAAGATAGAGACGTTGCCCTAAAAACTATAAGAGATGCCTTCGTTGTAGGGCATATAGAACAATCAAAAGATAGCAGTAAGATTGTTTTAAATGACGTATAGTCATAAAAATTGAGTATAGTCATAACTATTTCAAAATTTGCTTATAGATTAATATTATCAACTTAAAGGAGGTTGCATTTATGTTTGAATATAGTGATATAGTTTTAGATCACTTCCTTAACCCAAGGAACGTCGGGGTTTTGGAAGATGCCAACGGCGTAGGCCAATGCGGTAATCCAGCTTGTGGAGACGCTATGCTTTTTACCATAAAAGTAAATCCTCAAAATGACGTCATAGAAGACGTAAGATTTAAGACATTTGGATGCGGTTCTGCTATAGCCGTTTCTTCTATGCTCACAGAAATGATAAAAGGAAAAGATATAAACTACGCTTTAAATCTAACTTACAAAGATATATTTGACCAGCTTGGCGGGTTACCACCACAAAAGATACACTGCACAAACCTAGGCCTTGAAACGCTTCACGTAGCTATAAGAGATTATCTTACAAAACAAGGAAGGCTGGAAGAAGCAAACGCTATACCAACATGCTTTGAAGAATCCGAGGAAGAAGAAAGTCAAGAGTTTGGTTTCTTAACCACATAAAATGAGCCATAAACCAAAAGCGCTTGTCCTATTTTCTGGTGGGCTGGATAGCCAGCTCGCCGCTGTGAATATTAGCAAAGTTCAGGGTATAGAAGTAAAGCTTATACACTTTTATACTGGTTTTTGCATAACAGAACACAAAAGAAGGTTGGGCATTCCAAACAAAGACGGCAAAATACCACAAAATCCCGCATTAAAAGCGGCTGCAAACCTAGAATTACCCATAGAAATAATAGATATATCAGAAGAGTATATAAATGTAATTTTAAATCCTAAATTTGGTTACGGTAAAAACGTAAACCCTTGTTTGGATTGTAGAATTTTCATGCTTTTAAAATTAAAAGAAATAATGGAAAAAGAAAATTACGATTTTATAGTCACCGGCGAAGTACTAGGACAAAGACCTATGTCACAAACAAAAAGCAAACTTTTTATAGTAGAAAAAGAAACGGGTCTTAAAGGTTTTATAGTGAGGCCTTTATCCGCCAAGCTTTTACCAGAAACTATACCAGAGCAAAAAGGCATCATAAAAAGAGAACTCATGTGGGATATATCAGGACGCTCAAGAACAAAGCAAATAAATCTGGCAAAAATCTACAACATAGATTACGAGCAACCATCCGGAGGATGTTGTTATCTTACAGATGAGCACTTTGCTGTGAAGTTTAAAGAAGAAATGAGTTTTAAAAAATCTCTAAATTGGGACGATTTAAGTCTTATGACAGTGGGAAGACATCTAAGGTTGCCAAATGGTACTAAAATGATAATTTCAAGAAACGAAGGTGAGACAAAGTTTTTAAGCGGTTTTAAAAATAGGTTTGATTACGCTTACGTAGAAAATAAAGCTATCGCTATATTGAAAGACCTAAGCAAAGAAGATATAGATTATATAGCAAGCATAATGGCAAGATACTGCGGCAACAAACCTACATATGTAAATATATCAATAGATAAAAATATGATAAAAAAAATTGCAGAGCCTTTAGAAGATGATATAATAAATTCCTTCAAGGTAGGAGTAGAAAGCCATGTTAGATGACATTAAGGCAGATATAGAGCACAACGTGTGCGGTACTTATTGTCCAATACCTATATCAGAGCTAAGCAACCAAATAAAACAGATGCAGATAGGCCAAATAATTGAGCTTATAGCAGATGACCCTGGCGTAGTAGAAGATGTGCCAGCGTGGTGCAAAGCTACTGGACAAGAGTTTTTAGGAATTTATGAAGAAGACGGTGAGTTTCACGCTTTTGTTAAAAAAGTTAAAGACTGAGGAGGTCTTATGAACAACGTAAGGTTAAGTATGGATATGGTTTTGATGGAACTTTTCGAAGTAGTGCCTGAAAGCAGAAACTTACTGATGGATTACGGTCTTAAAAAGCTCATAGAAGAGGATGTTTTAGATGTATTGGGAGATAAGCTTTCGGTTAATGGTCTTTTTAGAATATCAAGGGTGCCAGAAGAAGAAAAATACGAAGTCTGGAACAAGATAGTTTCTTTAGCTTCTTAAAGGGGTGTGTTTATGGAAGATAAGCTTAAAGAAGTAGAAAGAATTTTACAAATGATAAGACCAGCCTTAGATGCCCATCACGGCAATTTAAAATTGGTGGATGTGAAAGACAACGTAGTTTATCTTCAGTTTGAAGGTGGATGTTCTGATTGTCCTGTGGTTGATATGTCGGTAAAAAACGTTATAGATACATCCATCAAGGGCAACCTTAGATGGGTTAAAAAGGTAGAAATTTTATATCCTAAAATCAATATAAACCATTAATAATAGCCGTTTATTAAGAAATATACAGGTAAATTAATTGTTATCTTTTTTGGTGGTTTTCTAAAAGGTGAAAGTTCGTATATAATTTTTGGTGCGCTTTCATCTAAAATTTTGTAACCGCTTGATTGCACAACTTTCAAAGAAGACTTATCTATTGTTCCATTTTTGTTTATAGTGACCCGTACCACCACTTCGCCCTTTATACCAAGCCTTTTAGCCTCTTCAGGATATAAATCTCTTTCCCTAGCCTGTTTGTTAAGATATCTAATAAGCCAGCTAAGATATTGATAAACGCTTTCTTCTTTCTTTACAAATTGTTTTATGTTTAAATTTAGATTTGCCTTTGCGTTGTAGTGTTTTTGCCCTTCTTTCGCTACGGGAGTAGAAGGTAAAGATGCTTTTGTGTTTGGTTTGGAAGGTGGTGCCGGTGAAGAAGCTGTTGGCTTTGATTCGTTGTGTGGTTTGTAACTACTTTTGGGTAAAGAGTTTAAAATATGAGAAGGAAGCGCTTCGTACTTTTGATTAGAGGGTCTATTAACATGTTTATGAGTTGACGGTTTTATTGATGGTTTTGAAACGCGATGAGGCTTTGAAGGTTTTTTTTGCAAAGGAGCTGGTGGCATAGGTATAGCAGGTGGGACTATGGCTTTGTTTGGCACACCTTTTTGCACCATAGTTATCTCTATCGGTTTATTTTTCTTTGGTTTTTTGGTTTTTAAGTGTATAAATGCTATTAAAAGCCAAATATGTAAAAGCAAAGATGCCAAAATACCTAAAATAAAATACTCTTTTTGGCGATTTTTAAGACGTGGTGTCATTCTTTTTTGGTTTCTATCATGTACTTATTTATACCAAGCTCTCTGCAAGCATCTATTACGCTTACCACATTTTGAAAAGGCGTGTCTTTAGAAGCCTGCAACACTATGGTAGAATCTTTATTTGCTACCTTTGATAAAGCGCTTTCTAAATTACCGCTTACAACCTGATTGTTTATCAGTAAGGTACCGTCTTTTTTTATAGCCACCACCACAGGTTTTGTAGATACGGCGGTTCTTTCTGAAGTTTTAGCTTTTGGAAGATTTACAGGAATCTTTCCTTCCACCATAAAAGTAGCAGTAGCCATAAATATTATAAGTATTACAAGCACAATATCCACAAAGGGGGTCATGTTTATTTCAGATATTTCTTTATCTTGGTCAAATTCTTTCATGGATTTTTCCTTTGCTTTCATGTAGTAAAAGTAGATACTTCATCTTTCTTACAAAGTAGTTGTAAGCTATAACCGACGGAATTGCCACAAAAAGCCCCATTGCAGTGGACACCAAAGCCTGAGAAATACCTTCCATCACCACTTTTACACCAAATTGAGAAGAATTTCCTAAGTCGTTAAAAGCTTTTATAACCCCTAACACTGTGCCAAAAAGCCCTATAAACGGGGCGTTGTTGCCAAATGTTGCCAATATTCCAAGCCTTTTGTCAAGAGCTATTCTAAGTTCTAACTCTTTGAAAAGCTCAAGCCTCTTGCTTATGTACCTGTAAGTTAAAAACCTCTCTATCATAACGGCTACAGAGAAGATGCTCATAACTATGAGAAGATACAGCACCGGGTCCCCACCTATTAGGGCTAATTTTAGTAAAAACTTTGTAATCATAGCATTATTATAAATTAAAATAGCTTTTTCATGTTATAATATCTATATGAATTTTGTAAGGTTAAGACTTATATACCCAGAAAGCATAGCTAAAGAGCCTATTATATGTAACATATGTAAAAACTTTAACATCATAGTAAACATAAAAATGGCGAAGGTTACTCAAGATAGCGCTATCCTAAATATAGAAATAGATGGAGAAATAGAAGAAATAGAAAAGGCTATGAAGTTTATGCAAGAAAAAGGTATAGACGTCCAGCCCATAGAAGGACAAATATTCACAGAGTAATCTCTGATATAATTATTTTGTGCAACTTATAATATCTTTAATCGTTGTTTTATTTTTAAGTATAGGGGCTTTTTTTATATACGAAAAAGAACACACAAACAATCATTTTACAAATTCTCCACAGGTGTTAAAAGAAATAGATATTCACATATACTCAAGTAAGCAAAACCAATGGGACATTAAGGGCGATTTGCTGATGGTAAAAGGACAAAACATAACGTTAAAAAACATAAAAGCTACAGACTATCCTTATACGATTACAGCAAAAGAAGGAGTTATAAACAAAATATCTGGCGTTGGATATCTAAAAAAAGATGTAGTATTTTCAAAATCAGACAAAACCACTCAAGACAAAATATATACCCAATACACAAACATAGATTTGAAAAATTCACACTTTTGGGCTAACAACGAAATAATAATCTCAGAAGACAAGTTTGTTTCTTATGGAAAGTCTTTTGATATAAATTTAAAGCCATCGCTTCATATTGTGGTTTATAATATTAAAAGCTATGAAAAATAAAGCATATAAAAAAGTAGTTTTTTTGATGTTGAGTTTTATGTTGTCGTTTTTGGCTTTTAGCAAAGTAGAAAAACCAGCACAAAACACACCAGCAAAAAATACATCAAACAACAAACCCATATACATAGAAGCAAACAAAATGGATTACAACAACAATGTAATCACGTACACGGGCAACGTAGTAGCCACAAGGGGAGATGGAAAACTAACTTGTCAAGAGTTAAAGATATTTTTAGACAAAAACAAAAAAATAGAAAAAATAATAGCTAAAGGCAACCCTGTTTACACCGAACCTAACAAACTTATAAAAGGTAATATTATAGAATACGATGCTCCGCAAGATGAGATTATAGTAACTGGAAACGCCTATTTAGAAAACAAAGGCAACGTAGTGCAAGGGGATAAAGTTATATACTATAAAAAATTGGATAAAGCTATAGTAACTGGTAAAAGAGTACAATCGATATTTATACCAAACAACAAAGGAGCAAAACCTTGAGCATAATACACGCTATTATCCTTGGTATCGTAGAAGGGGCTTTGGAATTTTTACCGGTATCGGCTGCTGGTCATCTTACGCTTGTGGGAAAACTTCTTGGTATAAACACCGAAAACCCTGCTTTTAAAATATATGAAATATTCATGCAGATAGGAGCGGTAATAGCCGTCATAATACTTTATTCAAAAAGACTTATAGTAGACAAAGAAATATGGCTTAAGATAATAGCTGGGTTTGTACCAACAGGTGCCATAGGGTTTTTATTTTACAAACCGATAAAACATTATCTTCTTGGCAACCCGTTGATTACCGCAAGCATGGTGTTTATTGGCGGTATTATCATTGTAATAGTAGAATCTTTATCTAAAAAGCCAAAGATAACAAGTTTAAAAGACGTTACAATAAAAGATGCTATAACTGTAGGCTTTATTCAGTCTCTTGCTTTGATACCGGGTGTTTCTCGTTCTGGGGCTACTATAATAGGCGCTATGCTTATAGGCTTTGAGAGAAAAACCGCCGCAGATTTTTCTTTTTTGATAGCAATACCAACGATCCTTAGCGCTGGGTTCTATTCACTTCTTAAAGACCATAGCCAAATCCATCACCAAGATATATTGCCAATGGGCGTTAGCTTTATAACAGCCCTTATATTTGCAATTGTTTCTGTAAAAACCTTCTTAAACTTCATATCTTTCAACAATCTTAAAATTTTTGGATATTATAGAATAAT